>CBDUEE010000089.1:0-10836 GCA_965366105.1 uncultured Flavobacterium sp.
AACTTAGCATCTTCAATATGTTTATCATAATTAGAAGCTAACATTTTATCATCCTGTTGAATGTCTCTTTCTAATTGCTTGATTTGACTTTCTACTTTACTTAATTTATTTTGCAAGGCCTTACCTTTTTTCTGATCTTCGTATGATGCCTTATTGCTTTCTTTTGGCGAAACTGCTTTTTGAGCATCTTTCTTCTCCACTTCACGCATATTCTCCATATTGCGTTGTTCCAAGAAGTAATTAATATCTCCTAAATATTCCTTTATTTTTTGGTCTTTAAACTCATACACTAAGTTTGACATTCCTTGCAAGAAATCCCTATCGTGAGAAACTAACAATAAAGTTCCACCAAACTTTTGCAAAGCTGCTTTCAAAACATTCTTAGATTTAATATCCAAGTGATTCGTAGGCTCATCCATCAGCAAAACATTTATGGGTTGCAAAAGTAATTTACATAGCGCCAAACGGTTTCTTTCGCCTCCAGAAAGCACTTTTACCTTCTTCTCCACATCATCACCTCTAAACAAGAAAGAGCCTAACATATCACGTACTTTCATACGATTTGTATCTGCGGCAGCATCTTCCATGGTTTGCAGCAATGTAATTTCACCATCTAGGTATTCTGCTTGATTTTGTGCAAAATAACCCAATTGTACATTATGCCCTAATTTAATATTTCCTTGGTATTCAAACTCATCCACTATAGCTTTGATAAAGGTCGATTTCCCTTGACCATTTTGTCCCACAAAAGCGATTTTACTTCCACGCTCTACTAAAAGATTAATATCTTTTAAAATCGTTTTATCACCGTAACTTTTAGTAACATTTTCTGCTTCAATTACAACTCTTCCTGGCTCTTTTGAAACTGGGAATGTAATATTCATTACTGAATTATCGTCTTCATCAACTTCAATACGTTCTACTTTATCTAATTTTTTAATTAAAGATTGTGCCATCGAGGCTTTGGAAGCTTTCGCACGGAATTTTTCAATTAACTTTTCTGTTTCCTCAATTTTCTTAGCTTGATTTTTTTGTGTAGCCAATTGTTTTTCACGAATTTCATGGCGTAACAATAAATACTCTGAATACGGCTTATTGAAATCATACGCTTTTCCAAGTGAAATTTCAATAGTTCTATTTGTCACATTGTCTAAAAACATTTTATCGTGCGAAACAATAACAACAACTCCAGCATAATTACGCAAAAAACTTTCTAACCAAATAATACTCTCGATATCCAAGTGATTGGTAGGCTCATCTAATAATAAAATATCATTGGCTTGCAATAATAGCTTAGCTAGTTCAATACGCATTCTCCAACCACCAGAAAACGTCTCGGTTTGATTATCGAAAACTTCTCTTTTAAATCCTAAACCAAGAAGAATTTTCTCTGTATCTCCCACATAATTATAACCACCAAGTAATTCAAATCGATGTGTGTAATCAGATAAATCTTCTATAATTTGGCTATATTCTTCACTTTCATAATCGGTTCGAGTGACTAATAAATGATTAATTTCTGCTAACTTGTTTTCTACAATTTTAATATCTGTAAAAGCCTCATACGCTTCTTCTAAAACCGTTCTACCTTGTTCAAAATCGATATCCTGACGAAGGAAACCCATTCGAACTTCCTTTTCTGTAGCAATCTGTCCAGAGTCAGGTTTAAAATCGCCAGCTAGAATTTTAAGCATAGTAGATTTACCTGCTCCATTTTTCCCAACAAGACCAACTCTGTCTCCCGCACCCAATCGAAAGGTAACTTCTTCAAATAAATAACTACCACCAAAAGAAACAGATAAATTGTGTATATTAAGCATGTATTGTGATTTTATTCCTTTTTGAATACGTAAATTTGTAACTCCAAAAAGGAAAAATTAAATTTTTTGCAAATGTTAAAAAAAGGATCCAAACTAAATAGTATTTTAACAGGAACTTGTCCTAAATGTCAGAATGAGAGTATGTATTGCGATAAAAACATATTCCATTTGGGTAAAATATTAAAAATGAACGATAATTGTAGTCATTGCGGATTAAGATACCAAATTGAGCCTTCGTTTTTTTATGGTGCAATGTATGTTAGTTATGGTTTAAATGTTGCTATAGGAATTGCCGCTTTCATTATCTCTTTCGTCATCTTTGGCGCAAGCCTTAAAGTAGCTTTTATAACCATTATTGCGGCTATTATTATATCTTTTCCGTTTGTTTTACGTTGGTCTAGAAATATTTATATCAATATGTTTGTATCTTATGATCCTAAAACTAATTTGAAGTAAAATACTTATTTCACTTTCTTTACAAACCTTTTTATATCAATTACTGTGTCCAAAGGAATTTGGAATTCAATAAAATCAAATAATGATTTAGCCATTGCAGGCCCAAGCATAACACCTCTAGTTCCTAAACCATTAAGAATATGAACTGAATTGTAATCTTTATGTGTACCCACCAATGGTCTTCTGTCCTTAACTGTAGGACGTACACCTGCAAAATGCGATACAATTTCAAAATCACAAGTTACGATTTCTTGAATTCTTTCAATCAATTCTGATTTTCCTTCATCTGTAGGCAAATCAGTTTTGTCATTCCAATTGTAAGTCGCACCCACTTTGAATAAATGATTTCCAAGAGGCAAAATAAATACACTTGTATTGATAATCACGTCCAAGTTTAATTTAGGAGCTTTAATAATAAAAAGCTCTCCTTTGGTACCGTCTAAAGGTAAATCTTTGAAATAAGGATTGGAATGAATACCGAAACCCTCAGCAAAAATAATATGCTTTGCTTGGATACTTTTATACTGAATACCTTCATTTAAAAAATGTAGCTCTTCATAATTAAATCTTTCCTCTTCAAACAAATTGTTGTTTTTCAAATATTCTCTGTACTTTTTTAATAACAATGCAGTATCTACATAACCTGTTTTTAAAACCTCACCATATCCATAAGGTGAGTCAATACTTTGATACTTTTTAGAAATCAATTGAGTAGATAAAAAAGGAGCCAACCCTGTTTTATCAGAAGCACTAAACCAATTATTCTGCTCTTCTATTGAAAAAAATTTTCTCAAAATAGGTATTTTGAAATCAATTGTACTATTTAGTTTTTTCTCTAAAACAGTATAAAAACCATTCATTACTTCGAGTTGTTCTTGAGCTTTCCATACTTCACTAAAACGCTTTAGAATAACAGGATTATAAAGTCCACCTGCAATTTTTGATGAGTTTTGAGAATTATCATCCAATATAAAAATAGATTTGTCATTATGCAACGCTATTTCTGCAAATGAAATCCCCGCCAAACCAGAACCGATAATCAAATAATCAATCATTTAAAAACTATTTACTATAAAAAGAAACAAATATAAGTCTATTAAAACAAAAAAACTCTTACCATAACAGTAAGAGTTTTCTATATTTAAAATATCAAAATTAATAATTCCACATATCCGATTCGAAATTTCGAATTTTATCTTTTACTCTTTCTGATTCAAGCAATTGATTTTGAGCATTATCTTTCATGTATTCATCAATACTCCTATCTCCGTAATCATTTTCTTCTTTATAAATAACGCTATTAAAACGTCTTGAATTCAATATTTGATCAAATGAAATTGGCAATGCAGAATTTTTCTCATTAAAGGCTTTAGCATCATGCAAAACTTCTCTTGCTGCAGGAAAAAATATCCAAAATAATTCAATATAATCTTTCTCATCACTATTCATTGAATAAACATCAGGAGTCACAGGACAAATTCCTAAGAGGCGATATTTTAGTTCACTTTGACGTTTGTCAAAATACCAGTACCCTTTTATCTTATATTCTGTAACATCTGCCGCAGATAAATCTTGCTTTAAAATGTATTCGTCAGAAATTTTACTTCCTGCATTGATTTGTTCTCTTCCAGCATCAGTTGTATCGATACGAGTTAAAGAACCTTGAATATCTTGCAAAGATTTTTTAGTATTGAAATAACTATCGGTATACACTTCCGTAATTTTGCCACTTTTCATTGCCTTAGTCAATACATCATATAAAGACCTTCTATCTGAGCCTATATTTGCAGTATCAATTGGAAAATACAAAGCAAAATTAATTCTTTCACTTAAGTCAATAATCTCCCAAGTTGTCTTACCCATCAAAACATCTCTATCATGAACATAACCATAAGCTAATGGTTTATCATTATCAGAAATAAGTTGTGCAGCTGTTTTAAGTCCTATTTGGTCAGGTGTTTTTGCATTAAGCAGATTTGATTGTCCAAATGACGCAAAACTTCCTGTAATAGAAATAATAGCGATTAAAAAGTTTCTTACATTCATCATGTTATCCTTATAAGATATTTAAGCAGGTCTAAAAAACCTACTAATTATTGTATTTCAAAAATTACTGGTGCGGTTCTAGGTAATAAATAACTTCCTGCTCCAACAAGTTTTGTTTTAATTTCAGAAATAGTAACTTGATCACCCTTTCCAGCTTTAGAAAGTACAGCTTTACATTGTGCATTCAATCTATTTCCTTGAACAACTACAGTAGGTTGTCCAGTAATTTTAAGATTAAAGCCAACAACATCTAAACCAACTTCAAAATCAAAGTCAACTAATTTTGCTCCAATAGTTGCAATTTCTAGGTTTGATTTAGGTCCTTTTACTACACCCATTTCCCCTCTAATCGTTCCCGTTGGACCTGGAATACCTTTAATTCTAAATGTCTTTTTATCAGAAACCTTAGATCCATCATTAAGAGTAGCGCTAACATTAATGACTACTTCATTTCCTGCACTTGGGCTCATATTGTATTTACCTCCACCTGCAGAATTTAAACCAGGAGCAGAAGCAGTAACTTTATCACTAGAAACTCCAGCAAAAGAAATTGTCATAGGATTAACAACACCTCTATAAACTACATTCATTTTGTCAGCAGAAATAGTAGCAGAATTTGGTCTTGGGACAACTACATAATTACCTTTAAATTTAAGAGGAATATTTTTACCATCCTCTAAGAAAGTAAATTGACCATTTATGGCTTGTTCACCAACATTTCCAGCAGTCATTTCGATAACAGCTTGTCCATTTACAATCCTTCCAGGACCTGAAAATGAAGTAGGCTTAGTATTTTTATCATATCGTCCTAAAACTACCTTCCCAGTAACTTTTTCTCCTTGAAAATAAGCACTTTTGTCAAGAACTACAATCGCTTCATAATTACTATAGGAAGCAGCAGCAACTGCAGCTTTACCTAATAAAGTATTATAAACATCCGTTTCAACTTTTCTTACATCACTTTGCCAAGCTGATAATTTTGCTAAAGAAGCAACAGCTGGAAAACCTTTAAAATGATAATCTAAATAATCAATTGCTATACCATCTTTATTTTTAACTTTAGACAAGTCAAATTTACTAGTTACTTCTGATACAATAGATTCTAATTTTTTATTATCACCTAAAGCTAACTTCATGTCAGATTTATATTTTTCGACTGTAGCAATTACTTCCTTACCTTTCGCTGAATAACCTGCAGGACTAAACCATAAATGATCTATATTATCCCCTTTATCCATATTCTCATAAGGTAGCTTTCCTGTTTCAGGATCAACTTTTGTTCCAACTAAAACATCTGATTTTATTTTACCAATATAATCATAAAAGTTTTTTGTAATTTCTTGAACTTTGTGAGCAGTAGCTGATGCTGCCGTAAATTCTCCACCAGCTTCAGCAGCTTTAGCATCTAAACCAGCTAACATTTGAGTGTTAGATAATTCTGCTGAAGAGTTTGAGCTTTCAAATTTTTCATTCATTAATCCAAAAGCAGATAATACTTCTTTGGACATATTTAATGCTAACATCGCGATAAAAACCAAGTACATTAGGTTAATCATCTTCTGTCTAGGGGTTAGTTTTCCTCCTGCCATATTTTCTAAATAATTAGTTTATTGTTTTTTTTATAGTTTGAAACTAATTATCCTTTATTATTCATTGCAGAAAGCATTCCACCATATACGCTATTTAAAGACGATAAGTTAGAAGTTAATGATTGCATTTGATCTTTTAATTTTAGATTATTTTCAGCTACTTCTTCATTGATTTGAGCATTTCTTGAAGCGCTTTGTAATTGAATTTTATATAAACTATTTAAAGATTCCATTTGGGCTGCAGCCAAAGTTAACTCTTCACTATATTTTTTTGTAGAAGCTATAGAATCTACCGTAGGCGATATACTTTTAGCTGCTGATTCAAAATTTTTGATACTATTTCCTAAGCTTGCCATTAATTCACCATCAATTTTTGCATCTTTCAACATAGCATCTAATTTTTGAGATAACAATCCTTGTGTATCTGAGTTAGCTTCAACACTAGTAGTTACAGGCGCAGCTTTACCATTTGCTAATTGAGGATAAACTAATGTCCAATCCAAATCGTTATCAACTGGCTCGAAAGCAGAAAGAGCAAAAATAGCCGCTTCAACTACTAGTCCAATCGTAAGCATTAAATTCCCTGTAAAGAATCCATATTCAATATGAGTAATTTTGAATAATGCACCAATGATTACAACCGCTGCTCCCATCCCGTATGCGAAATTCATTGTTTTTTTACTTAATAATGCCATAATAATGTTTGTTTTTTAAAATTTAGTAGATTTGGTTTATTCTTTATTTCTTTTTCCCGTTACCGGTTGCTTTAACTCCCATATAATCTTGAACCGTTCTGAAACCAATATAGCTTCTAGCAGAATCAGCATATTCATAGTCTCTTGTACTTACTTGTAGGAAATAAGCAACATCTTTCCAAGAACCACCGCGAAGTACTTTACGTTTATTTGAACCATCTTGAACATTTGGATTCATAGACGAAACATATTCATAGGCATTGGAATCATAAGAAGAGTCAGTCCACTCTGAAACATTACCAGCCATATTATACAAATTATAACCGTTTGGATCATACGACTTTGCTTCTACAGTATACAATGCTTCATCTGCTGCATAGTCACCTCTATTTGGTTTAAAATTAGCTAGGAAACAGCCTCTATCATTTTTTGTATAAGGACCACCCCAAGGATAAGTAGCAGATTCTAAGCCTCCTCTAGCTGCATATTCCCATTCTGCTTCGGTAGGCAATCTAAAACTATTTACTAGATCATGCCCTTTTTTCTTAGATTTTATGTACGTATTTTTATTTAATGTTCTCCATGCACAAAATGCTTTAGCCTGAGTCCATTTTACACCTACTACAGGATAATCACCATACGCTTTATGCCAGAAGTAGTCATTATGCATGGGTTCATTATAGGAGTAAGCAAAATCTTTAATCCAAACAGTAGTGTCAGGATACACCTTAACTTCTTCTGTTTTTATAAAATCTTTTCTATTCCCTACTTTTGCTTTAGCAGCAGCTTGAATATCCATCCAAGAATAACGGAATTTTAACTTATTAACATCTATAGTACGTAAACCATTATATGATTCTGATATTGGTAAGTACATAGAATCCATTACTTCAGCATATTGTTCATCTGGATACAACTTAGTATCCTTGATTAATTTTACTTTTTTATTTATTCTTCTTCCTGCATAAGCATCATCAGCCGTACCTACACTATAATAATTATCATACATGTATTTGTCATAAGCGGTCATCTTAGCTGGATCTGAATCGTCAAAAGCAAAATCACCAATACTTCCGGCATTTTTACCTTTACCAGTTCCCGCTTTTTGTCCACTCACATCAGCTAGGATAGCTAATCTAACTCTCATTGTAGAGTCTTTTACCCATTCTACAAATTGACGGTACTCGCTATTGGTAATTTCCGTTTCATCCATGTAAAATGCACGAACAGTAACTGTTTTTGTAGGAGCGTCTTCTACATTAGCTAAATCAGCATCTGATTTACCCATAATAAAAGCACCCCCTGGTATTAACGCCATTCCGTATGGCTTTTCAGGATGCCATTTTCCTCCATTAATACCAACTAATTCTCCTTTATCGCTTGACTTACCACAGCTAATAATAAGGGTTAAAATTGTCGCAAAAGCTATGAACTTCTTCATGTAAATTGGGTTATCTATTCATTATATTTAAGTGTGTAAACCTATTTATTTTTTTTTAGAAAAACAATTATTTTTGCATTAAACAAAAATATATTTAACAAATAAATAAATACGTAAAAAAAAAGGTACTAAATGATATTTTTCCTTTGTGCTTTCCACCATCGTTCCGGCAACTCTTGATTGCATGCTAACAAATATTCATCGTAAGAGCATGGTAATAATGTATTCCTTTTTAGTTTATTATTAACATTTGATATAAATGGAATTTCAATCCACCACCGATCGGTTTTATCACTTTTGTAAAAAATCAACTCTTCTTCCTCTAAAGGAATGATATATTTTAAATAATTTTCCTTGCTACCAAAAGGGTATTCATTCGAACGATAATGATATCCTTCAATAAAATACCAAATTATTTGAGCAATAACAACTGATTCTTGCGCCAAATTATTATGATTAAATATTCCGAAACAAGAAACTTTGTCACTTATACCCGCATAACGAGATAGGGAACAAATCTCTTTACCATTGAAACCATTCGGTTGAAAAGAAATAAAATTACCTGAATCTGATGATTTAATAGCATTCAAATCAATACTTACAACATCTGCATCTCGAAAAACAGGTTCTGAAATAGAGATATTATTGGAGACCTCTCCTAAACGATAAGCATCAAAATATAATTTTTGTATCAAATCAATCTCTTCTTGTGAGTTAAAATAAGTTTGATATCCTATATTACAATAATTAAAAAGATTATTAGGTTCGTCAATAATTATTTTGGTTAGATAAGAAGTAGCTGAAACATCTTCGTTTTCTTTTCCAAAATCAAATTTATTATCAATAGAAACCAAGTTAACCATTTGTTCCAGATCATCATACGCCCGATAAAGTGCATAGGTTAAGTCCTGAGAACCTCCAATAACAATTGGAATAATTTTTTTCTTGATTAAACTTGCAACAACTTTTTTTACTGCAAAATAGGTATCCTCAGTAGAATTTCCTGCTAGAATATCTCCTAAATCTGCAATAGATGCGTCCCAGTTACCTGGAAACAAATTATAAAGTTCTTTTCGCACAGGAATTAAATCAATATCCGAAATTGCATTATTATCGCCGCGATTATCGAAAACGCCGATAATTGCTATTTTAATTTTATTTAAATCCGGAAATTGTTCGTTAGTATGTAAAACAATTTTGCTTCCTAGTTGCTGAGAAGTCAATCCATCAATATATTCTAGGATTTCACTATCTATAGGTCTCAGAAAATCAAATTCCATTCTATTATTTTTTTGCAACTGGTTTTTTTACTACTGCTTTTTTAGCAACCGCTTTTTTAGCTGGTGCTTTTTTTGCAGCTACTTTTTTAGCTGGAGTTTTCTTGGCAATCATTTCTTGAACTTCTTCTAATGTCAACTTTGCAGCATCAACATCCTTACTCAATTCAATTTTGATTTTCCCTTTGGTAATTACAGAACGTCCCCAACGGGCTTTTTCAACTAAAATTCCTTCGTCTTCCCAGTTATGTAGAACCTTGTCAATATTTTTCTGTAATTTATCTTCAATCAAAGCTTCAATGTCTGATTGTGACAAATTATCAAAGTCATATTTTTTGCTTACATTAATAAATAAACCGTCCCATTTGATAAAAGCGCCAAAACGACCCACACCTTTTTGAACTCCTTCTCCTTTATATATAGCAATTGGCGCGTCAGCAAGTGCCTTTTCGTCAATTAGTTCTTTTGCTCTTTCAAAATCTACATCCAAAGGGTTTTCCCCTTTTGGCAATGAAACAAAAGCCGCACCGTGACGAATATAAGGACCGTAACGACCATTACTCACTTCTACTTCTTCCTCTTTATAATTACCAAGATTTTTAGGAAGCAAAAATAAATTCAAAGTTTCCTCTAAAGTGATATTCCCTATGTTTTGATCATTCATCAAACTGGCAAATTTCTTTTCTTCATCATCTGCAGCTCCAATTTGAGCCATTGGACCAAATTTTCCTAAACGTACCGAAACCGGTTTCCCAGTTTTTGGATCTGTACCAAGGATTCTCTCACCACTTTCTCTTTCAGCATTTGCTTCTACATCTTTCACATTGGGGTGAAACTGATCGTAAAACTCTTTCATCATTACAGCCCAATCCACATTTCCTTCGGCAATTTCATCAAAATCTTGTTCGACTTTAGCAGTGAAATTATAATCTAATATATTTCCGAAATTCTTTACCAAGAAATCCGTAACAATAGTTCCGATATCTGTAGGAACTAGTTTTCCCTTATCTGAACCTGTATTTTCTTTCAACAACTTCTCTCCTACTTTTCCAGATTGCAAAGTAAGTTGGGTGTAATTACGCTCTTGACCGTCAAGATTTCCTTTCTCCACATAATTTCTGTTGATAATAGTAGATATTGTTGGCGCATAAGTAGAAGGACGACCAATACCTAATTCCTCTAACTTCTTAACTAAAGAAGCTTCCGTATATCTTGCTGCTGCACGAGAATAACGCTCGGTAGCGGTGATATAATTGTTTTGTAACTTTTCATTGACTTTCATCGCTGGCAACATTCCTTCCTGCTCCTCATCGTCATCATCATTTCCTTCAAGATACACTTTTAAGAAACCTTCAAAAAGCAATACTTCACCAGATGCCCCGAATATTTCACCGTGATTATTTGCTTCAATTTTTACGTTTGTACGTTCTAATTGCGCATCACTCATTTGCGAAGCTAATGTTCTTTTCCAAATCAAGTCGTACAAACGTGCTTGATCTCTATCAATATTTA
>CBDUEE010000090.1:0-10810 GCA_965366105.1 uncultured Flavobacterium sp.
ATAAAAAGCGCTTGTAATGGAATTATCTAATAATCCGTGACAAGCGTTTTTTTTATTTCTAAAAAATTGTTCCTAAAATAAATATAGGTTTTGTACTTCAATTTTATCAACCTGTTTTTATGAATTGCATTTTATTTATCATTATTGAATATTTACTCCAATTTTATTTAACATTTTTATTAAATAAAATTATTATTGTAACTTTTATTCTTTAAATTTGAAAAAATCGTTAATCTTTTTTAATAAAAAGTAAGCGATTCACCACTTAGTATTAGCATAAAATTTCAAAATTAAATACTATTATTCAAATGACTAAGAACAAAAATATTGATGAACCAGATAGAATCTATTACTTTGATAATTTTTTTAATATTTCAGCTGATTTAATTTGTATTGCTGGTTTTGATGGATATTTTAAGAGAGTTAATCCTGCTGTTTCAAAATTATTAGGATTTTCTGATGAAGAATTATATTCTAAAAGTATTGTTGATTTTATATACAAACCCGATTTAAAAGCAACTTTAGAAACCAGGGAACAAGTTTATAAAAACAAACCGTTACTGAACTTTGAAAATCGATACTTAACTAAAAGTGGCGAAATTGTTTGGTTATCATGGACCTCAATGCCTGTAGAATCCGAAAAATTAATTTATGCTATTGCCAAAAATATTACTCATAAAAAAAGAATAGAAGAGCAACGAAATTTACTTATTACCAATCTTACAAAAATAAACAAGGAACTGACCGTTTTGTCATATAAAACATCACATGATTTAAAGTCACCAATTAATAATATGCTTTCGGTTTTTGGTCTTATAGATATTTCTAAAATAAGTGATCCTGAAACATTGGAATTAATAAATATTCTCAAATTAACGAGTGAAAATTTAAGGGAAACTTTAAATAGCTCGATTGATGAATTGATTGAAAATGAGAATATAAATACTCAAGTCGAAGAAATAAATTTGAATGAATCTCTTGAAGAAGTACTAGCCTCCATAAATTCATTAATATGCGATTCGAAAGCTATTATTGATGTTGACTTTTCAGCTCTTGAGAATGTTATTTTCAATAAAGCCTACATCAAAAGTATATTTTTGAATTTACTAACCAATTCGATTAAATATGCCAAGCCAGATCATGTACCCGTAATTACAATTCAATCTAAAAAAACGAATGGAATTAGTCAATTAATTTTTTCAGACGAAGGACTTGGTTTTGATATGGATAAAGTAAAAGATAAAATTTTTGGGTTATATGAAAAATTTCACAATAACAGTGACAGCAATGGTATAGGGCTTTATCTAGTTTATAATCACATTACTAGTTTAGGTGGTCGTATTGCAGTAGAGAGTAAAATAAATGAAGGTGCTACATTCACAATTTCATTTAAATATTGAAAAATCATGAATGAAGCACCTTTTAGATTTAGGCATTTCCTATTTTAAAATACCATTTTGATCAATCAAATATAGTAAAGAAGCCATTGTTGCTGCTCCTAATTCTAGCTCTCTTTTATTAATTGCATCAAAAGTATCATTTGCTGCATGATGGTAATCAAAATAGCGTTGCGAATCTGGTTTTAGTCCTGCTTTTACAATTGTTTTAGACGTTAATGGGTCAATATCTGATCCACCATGTCCTTTTGTAAAACTATGAATTAAGTAGGGCTCAAATAGACTTTTCCAACCTTGTATTCTATTAAAGTTAGCATCGTCAGATTCAAAAGAAAAACCTCTTGGACTGAATCCGCCAGAATCACTTTCTAGAGCAAAAATATGATTTTCCTTATTGGCTTGAGCCAGTTCCTCATATTTCTTACCACCTCGTCCGCCATTTTCTTCATTCATAAAAAGTACAACACGAATGGTGTTTTTAGGCTTATATCCTAGGTTTTTAAAGATATTCATCACTTCCATGCTTTGTACTACTCCTGCTCCATCGTCATGAGATCCGTCAGCTAAATCCCATGAATCAAGATGGCCGCCAACGATCATTATGTTTTCTGGATGTTCGCTCCCTTTTATTTCTCCTACAACATTATAAGATAAAACATCCTCCATTTGTTTGCAAGATTGCTTGAAATAAAATTTTAATTTTGGATTATTTTTTAATGATTTACTCAATAGCTCGGCTCCGTTCGTGCTTATAGCCGCAGTAGGAATATATTGTGATTTTGGTAAGTCACCGTAGCTTTGATTTCCTGTATGTGGAAAATCATCTAATCTTAAATTCATAGAGCGTACAATTGTTCCTACAGCACCAAATTTTGCTGCTTCCTTAGCACCTGCGTATCTTTGATCTACGCAACCTCCGTAGGATTTAAAAGTTTCAATAAGCTCTTGCTCCATCGGTCTGTTAAAAAATACTATTTTACCTTTTAATTTTTCGCCCAAAGTGTTCAATTCGGCAATAGTTTGCACTTCTATCACCTCAGCTGTAAGTCCGTTTTTAGAGGTAGCTACAGATCCTCCCAAAGCACAAATAGGAACGGTTATTTTAGTTTTGTTATGCAGGATGTAAGCCGTTTCTTTTTCACCTCTAACCCATTTTGGCACCATCATTTCCTGCAAATACACCTTATCTAGACCTAGTGTTTCTAATTGTAATTTTGTGTAGAGAACAGCTTTTTGAGCATTTTCAGATCCTGATAAACGAGATCCAATTTTATTTGATAAATAATCTAACCAGGAATAACATTTAGCATTCGTTAAGGAAGATTTATAAATTTCTTTAAAAGTTTGCTCGTCTTTAGTTTGAGCAAACACAGCAATTCCATTTAAGAATAAAGCCGCTAATACTATCGATTTTTTCATAATTACTGAATACTTGAATTTAGTTTTTGTTGTTATTGTGCAATTTCGTGATTATTACCGATTAATTGATATCTATTTAAAAAAAAATCCTGCAAGTTTCAAGTACTTGCAGGATATAAATAATAGTATTCATTTTGTATCTTAAACACAAAAGACTATTCTTTTCTAATGTACTAATAATTCAAATACCTGATTCGCAATTTCAATTTCTTCGTTGGTTGGAATCACTAATATTTTTGTTCTGGAGTCTAATGTATTGATTTCTCTTATTTCCTTGGAACGAATTTCATTTTTGGAATCCTCTAATTCAATACCGAAAAAATCCATATCAGTACACACTAATTTTCTGATGTAAGAAGAATTTTCTCCAATTCCTGCTGTAAAAATAATAGCATCAAGACCATTCAAAACTGCTGAATAGGATCCTATATATTTTTTTATTCGATAGGCATTCATAGCTAATGCCAATTGGCAATCGACATCTCCTTTTTCTGCATTAGATTCAATATCTCTCAAATCACTATATCCCGTCAGTCCTAGCATTCCACTTTGTTTTTGGAGCATCGTGTTCACCGCTTCTAATGAATAACCCAAAGAATTCACTAGATAAAAAATTATGGATTGATCTACATCTCCGCTTCGAGTTCCCATTATCAAGCCATTCATTGGACCAAAACCTAAAGTATGATCTATACTTTTTCCGTTTTTTATAGCGGTCATACTGCAACCGTTACCTAAATGTATGGTAATAATATTTGAACCTTTATTTTTAGAATTTTGAGTCAAATAATGAATTGCAATTTCTGATACATATTTGTGACTAGTTCCGTGAAAACCATAAACTCGTATTTTATTCTCTGTCAATAGATAATTAGGCAATGCATATTTATGAGCAATAACAGGTATTGTCTGATGAAATGCAGTATCAAACACTGCCACTTGTTGTGCGGACTTAAAAATCTCTTCTGCAACAATTATTCCTTCTAAGTTAGCAGGATTATGTAACGGTGCTAACTCAAATAACTCTCTAATTTTATCTTTCACAACATCAGTAATAATTACAGTACTTGTAAAAGTACTTCCTCCATGAACCACACGATGACCAACTGCTTCAATCTCATCAGTGCTTTTTATTACTCCTGTTTCTTCATGCATTAATAATTCAGCAATTTTTTCTAAACCAATTTTATGGTTTGCAATTGGTAGTGATTCTTCTACTTTATAAATATCCGTAACGTAAGTTAGATTTGAAGTTTCTAATCCTATTCTATCTATCATACCGGAACAAATTACTCTGTTGGAGGGCATTTCGATTAACTGGTACTTTATAGAAGAACTCCCTGAGTTTATTATTATTATTTTCATTTTTATTATTTTGTTTTTACTACGAATACTCGAAAGTTTCCTAAAAGTCTTTTCTTTGCCACCAAGACGCTAAGTCACGAAGTTTCTTTACTCATTTTCTTTACTTGCAAGACTCTAAGGCACGAAGTTTATTTTTGAATATCTTAATTAATATTCTTAGTGACTTTGAGTCTTATTGGCATGATTTTTTTTTATAAAAAATTACAGCCCTTGTGCTTGAATTGCCGTAATCACGACCGTATTTATAATGTCATCAACGGTACAGCCACGACTTAAATCGTTTACTGGTTTGTTTAAACCTTGTAACATTGGTCCAATTGCTAACGCACCAGTTTCTCTTTGAACTGCTTTATAGGTGTTATTACCTGTATTTAAATCAGGAAAAATCAATACACTAGCTTGACCAGCCACTTCAGAATTTGGCATTTTACTTTTTCCTACTTCCATGTCTACGGCAGCATCATATTGTATTGGACCTTCAATTTTTAAATCTGGACGTTTTTTTCTAACGATTTCAGTTGCTGCTCTTACTTTATCTACTTCATCTCCCTTACCCGAAGCTCCAGAGGAATAGGAAAGCATGGCTATTTTTGGCTCAATGCCAAAAGCTAAACTAGAATCAGCTGATGAAATGGCAATTTCTGCCAATTGTTCCGCTGTTGGATTCGGATTAATAGCACAATCCCCAAAAACAGAAACTCGGTCCTCTAAACACATGAAAAATATAGAAGAAACAACACTAGAATTGGGTTTTGTTTTAATAAATTGTAAAGCAGGTAAAATAGTATGTTGCGTGGTATGAGCCGCTCCAGAAACCATTCCATCGGCATGACCTTTATACACCATCATTGTTCCAAAATACGAAACATCTTCCATTAGATCCTTTGCCATTCCTAAAGTAACATTTTTAGCTTTGCGCAACTCGTAATAAGTATTTACATAATCATCATAATATTTTGACTCTATTGGATTTATTATCTCTATTTTAGAAAAATCAAAATTTAAACCTAATTCTACCACTTTAGTTTCAATTTGTTTTCTATTTCCAACAATAGAAATATCCACTACATCCATCGCTACTAATCGAGAGGCAGCAATAAGGATTCTATCATCATTCCCTTCGGGTAAAACGATATGTTTACGGTGTTGTTTTGCTCTTTTTACAAGATTATATTGAAACATTTTGGGAGTCATCCCTTCTGCTTCAAAAGAGAGTAGTTTTTTTGATAAATCATCTAAATCAACATACTTTTCAAAAGTAGTAATTGAGGTCTCAATTTTCTGAGTGTTATCTGCATAAATCTTAGATTTTATATTTCCAAGCCTATTCGTTATACCATAAGTTCCTCCTTCAACAGTAATAATAGGAAGAATAGTTGTTAATCCCTCAATCAGTTTTATTATACTATCCTCGGGAAGAATATTTCCTGTTAGAACAATACCTGAAATAGTTGGATAATTTGCCGATTCATTGGCCTGAAGTGCTCCAAGAATTATATCAGCTCTATCACCAGGTGTTATTACGAGCGCATTCTCTTTCAAATGCAATAAATAATTATGCAACTGCATTGCTCCTACGCTAAAATTCCCAACTTCATTATTCAAAAATTCATCACCAAATAAAACTTTTGCATCGAGCAAATCAACAATTTCTTTGATAGTTGGATTATTTAAACTTGAGATTAGTGGAATTGCATTTACCATAACCTCTTTTGGAAGATTTCCTCTTAAGCCATCGGTCACTAATTTAATATTTTCTAATTGCACTTTATTAGCAATTATCGCGAGAACCTCAACATCTTTTACTTTAAAGGAGTCATAAACAAGATAAAGGCTATCAATTAATTCCTCTAATGTTTTACCTACTCCAGAACCCACAATAATAGTAGGAATTCCTAGGTTTTTAGCAATTAAAACATTCATATCTAATTCTATTGCTGTTCCTTCACCGCTAAATCCTGTTCCTTCGACTAAAACAAAATCGAAACGCTCTTCTAATTTTTTATATTTTTCAATAATCAAATCCAGAACCTCCCCTATTTTTCCTTTATTCTTTTTTTTAATTAATTTACTTTTGGTTATAGCATACGCATCATCAAAAGAAATATCCAAGCCAAAATGACCAATAACTGTTTCTATATGATTATCACACTTACCTTCATCAAAATCCTCTATAATAGGTCTAAAATAACCTACTTTGGCAGTTTTACCAATAAGCATACTCATTAGACCTAAAGTTATAATCGACTTACCGCTATTTTGCTCGCTAGTTGCAATATATATCGCTTTATTCATTTTTTTATATTTTTATTTAATCTGATGTAAACTAGAAAACTAATTATTTATAATTAAAACCAACTTCTTTTTTTAAAATAAAACAGCATTGCTATACCTATAAAAACCATTACGCCAATAATGATATAATACCCATAACGGTATTCTAATTCTGGCATAAACTTAAAATTCATTCCATAAACTCCAACTATAAATGTTAAAGGAATGAATATGGCTGACACAATAGTTAAGGTTTTCATGATCTCATTCATCTTGTGTGTTTGTGCCGAAAAGTAAAAATTAGAAGCACTTTCTAATGATCCCATATCCGATTCAATTTGTTCTAAAAGCTCTAAACTTTTTTGATGCAAGCGAGAAAAAAAACTAAAACTTTCTATTTCCATTGCATTAAAAACATTGTCATCTTTTATGCTTTTTATACCGTACAATGAATCCCGAAGTGGTATTATAGATCGTTTTAGAAAATTGAAATTATCTCTGTGTTTTTCAATACGCTCTAAGGTTAATGGATCAGCACTTTTTTTAGAAAGATTAATCAATTCTTCTACTTTATCTTCTTCATTCTCTATGGTAACATAAAAGTTTTCCATGATAGCATCTAGAAGGATGTATAACAAATAATCTACTCTTTTGGTTCGTACAAGACCAGAATGCGTTCGAATTCGTTCCCGAATATGAGCGAAAAAATCAGAGCGTTTTTCCTGAAAAGAAATCAAAATACCATCCTTTATCAAAAAACTAATTTGCTCTACACTAATATTATCTGAATCTCCCGCGGGAAGCAATGATTTTATATTAAAAAATATGATATCGGAAAGTTCCTCAAGTTTAGTTCTTCTAGAGGTATTCAGAATATCAGTAAGCATGAAATTATCCACTTCAAAATAAACACCTATGGCTTCTATTAATTCAATATTATTTAAACCATGAATATTAAGCCAATTTGTTTTTTGAGTATTGATATATTTATCCAGATCTGAAACTTTAAAATCTTCATATTCTGCTAAATCAAAATTATCATAAACAAACAATTGCATTTCTGATTCATGAAGCTTATGAATTCCAGTATATTCCATACTATAAGGTTGTAGTTTTTTACCTTTCTTATATTTAATTTTTCTCATGCAAAATCGTTTAAATAGTACTATTAAAAAACTTTTTCAAAAGCATGGCTAGGTATATCTTTTGATTTATTAAAAATAAAAATAGCTTCTGACTGATTACTTAGAGCACAAAAATAAGGAGAAATAACAAACTAACTTATGAGAAAAGTCATATAATGGATTTAAAAAGTGATTTAAAAATGACTTTAGGTAGAATGACTGATAGTGTGAGTAAATAATACCATGTGCAGGATTTAATTGCAAGAATTAGAGAAGCTTTAAATCCTAAATAGGATTATTCTAGTTTTAATAAGCAATTTTTTTTGAACACAAAATACAAAATAAAACCCGACTTATTACAGGAATAGGTCGGGTTTTATTTTTATGTAAAAAGAATAAGACTATTGCTATTTTGAAATTAAAATTTATGAAGAAAAAAACATCAAAGTTATTTTTTTACTTTTTAGGGTAACACATTAGAAGCATTCTCAAACTTTTTATCTGTCAATTTATAAGTCAATTTTTTTTCCTAAGTCTTATTTTTTTTAAATCACCTCTGCATATCAGTAGTAAGGTTTAAAGTAAATCTCTCATTTCGCACTTATGAATCGTTTTAGATACTGTTTTGTCCTTATCCAAAAAACGTATTTCTTTAATTCTCATAACCGACTGAAAGTTACAAACCAATTTTCATTTTGAAATTGCATCCAAGATCTCTTTATAAATAGAAACAGATTCTTCTGTCTTTAATGCGTTACTAATGAATTATTTTCAACCCAATTAGATTATACAATTTAATTCTTTTTGCAATGAATGTAATGATCTTGTATTCTAAGAGCAACTTTAGGTCTTCTAGTATTTAATTGAATCGTATCGTTTGCCGAACCTTTGTTAACCAGCACCATATAAAAATTAGTAAAAAAAAGACTTCCGCTCTAATATTATCGATTTTTGCTAACGTTGTTATAGATACTTTTATCGAACTTTTCTTTTTTTGATTGTAATTAAGATTAAATGAAAGATATAGAATAAGTAATAGGCTAATTTTATAACTTGAGTTCGAAATTACAATAATTTTCTATAAAATTAACAAGATTAGTATTATGATAATTAAAAAAAACCAGACTATTAATAGCCTGGTTTTTCAATTAAATATAAACAAAAAAAAACTAATCTTTTTGGTACTTAACTGCTAAACTATAGATAACCAAACCAAATCCAATTTTGTTAATGGCATCTGCTATGTTGTATACGACATCAATCTTTCCTGATGTAATAAATCCGTTGTACCATCCTGTTGTTCCCATCATGTATCCTAAAGGATAAATTGACCATCCAACTAAAACAAACCAACACAAAATTTTGTGAGCTTTTTGAATCTCTCCTCCAGCTGCTGCAGCTAGTTTTGATGCTTCACCCAACCAAATTTCATATACAATAGCAAAGTAAGCAAGACCCGAAATAAAGCCCCAAAGTGCTGCACTATCAGTAAAAACTACTTCACCAAAGTAACCTGTAACTAACATTACAATTGAGTAAATAATCATTTTCCATAACAAGGACTGTTTTGCTCCTGCTACTTTTAAGATAAGGTAAAATTCTAAACACATTAACGGCACTGTTAATACCCAATCAACGTAGCGAAAGAAAGTAGGCGATTCCCCAAAAGAAGCCCAATAATCTCGCATGTAAAAGTAATGCACTGCTGCGATGAAAGTAATCAATCCTGAAACTAATACGGAGGTACGCCATTTTCTGTCGAACTGACTTAAAGATAGAAAGAAAAATGCTGATGCAGCCATCATAGCCATACAGCCTACAAAGAACGTAAAACCTACATAATCTGTTGGTGATAACTTACCAACCAATGCTGAAATAAACATAAAGTTTGTCATAAGTAAAAATTTAAATGGTTTTTGTTTACTCAAAGTTAATAAAAGTTAAACAATAATTTATCTTTTTGTTTAACTATTTTTAACTATTTTTAAACAATAATTAATACCAATGAAAAATTATACCAACATTGCAATCGTAGCAAGCTTTTTTGCTTTATGGATGGATTCATTTTTATCTACTAAAAATCAGATATTTATGGGTTTTCTATTCATATTTTCATTCGGAATACTTCACGGAGCCAATGATTTATTACTAATTAAGAATATAATTGCAAAAAATAAATCTAATTCTTGGCTAAAAATCTTTACCTATTATGTAATAATTGTTTTAGCTGGAATATTACTTTTTTACATTATTCCGCAGTTTGCTCTTTTACTTTTTATAATAGTCAGCGCGAATCATTTTGGAGAACAGCAATGGCAAAAATTGAATTCTCTTTTTCCTAAAACATTAGTTGTTGTATATCAATCTTTATATGGTATGATTGTATTACTCTTGCTTTTTAATTTTCACAGTGATCAAGTAAAAGATATCATCAAAACAATCACTCATTTCATTATTCCAAAAGAATTACTATTATACACTCTTCAAGCTTCGATTGTTTTATTCCTTATGATAAGTAGCTACTTTTGCTGGAAAATGAAAAACATTAGAGAAAAAATAATGTTAGAATTATTTTTTTTATTTGTGTTCGCAATCTTATTTAAGTCTTCTAGTTTAATTTGGGGATTTGCCATATACTTCGTTCTCTGGCACAGCATACCTTCCATAATAGATCAAATTAAGTTTTTGAATAAATCCTTTACCTTTCCAAACTTTTTTAATTACTGCAAATCTGCTGGAGTATATTGGTTAATATCAATAATAGGAATTGCTCTAATTTACTATAGGTATCAAGAAGAAGAATTATTCAATGCGTTGTTTTTTTCTTTTTTAGCAGCGATAACATTTCCTCATACCTTAGTGATTAATAAAATGTTTAAAAGAAAAAAAGAAGTTTAAAAAAATGCAAAAAAAAACCGTTCACTTAAAGTGAACGGTTTTCTTTTATAAAAAAAGCAAAGACTCGATAAATACATCGAGTCTTTACAATAATTTATTATTTTACTTCTTCGAATTCAACGTCTTCAACATTGTCTCCTTGAGTCGCTTCTCCTTGTGGAGCAGCTTCTTGTTGACCTTGCTCTCCTTTAGCATACATTGCCTCAGTAGCTGTTTTCCAAGCTGCATTGATATTATCTAAAGCTGTTTGGATTGCATCAATATCTTGAGATTGGTGTGCCATTCTCAATTCAGTTAATGCATATTCTACAGCAACTTTATGATCATCAGCTA
>CBDUEE010000091.1:0-10660 GCA_965366105.1 uncultured Flavobacterium sp.
GATGTATGAAGCAGTCGAACTAATCACTAATACCACTAATGAAATGGTACAACTTATTAATAAATTTCTTTTAAAATTACTTTTCATAAATTGTGTCTAATTAGTTTGAATCTCTTGCTGTAAAGGTAAAACTAGAATGAAACTAGCTCCTTTACCCAACTCACTTTTTGCAGTAATTAATCCGTTGTGTTTTTCCATAATTTTTTTCGAAATGGCTAATCCTATTCCCGTTCCTTCATAAATAGAGCGATCATTCAAACTCTGGAAAATAACGAAAATTCGATCCAAGTATACTTCGTCAAAACCAATACCGTTATCTGATATTATGATTCTGCAGAATTCACCTTCGGGATCAGTTTCACTATCAAATTCTCTATTTTTTATTAATTCAGAAGTAATTTCGATTGTAGGCACAGCTACATTACCTGAAAACTTTAGTGCATTCCCTATTAAATTCTGAAAAACTTGTCGCAACTGACTTGGAATACTATCAATTACTGGTAAGTCGGTTATTTTTATAACAGCATTTCTATTTTCAATTTGATAATCAAAATCAGAAAGTACTTCTTGTAAAACTACATTTAAATCAGTTTTTTCGAAAACAACTTTAGATGACAATCTAGAATAAGCCAGCAAATCACTAATCAATGTTTGCATGCGTTCTGCCGATTTCATCGTTCTATTTACATAGTCTAATGCTTTTGCATTGTCTTTTAAATAAAGGTCTTTAAGAATGCCAATGAAGATTTGAATTTTACGAATAGGCTCATTCAAATCATGCGATACAACCCAGGAAAATTGTTGCAATTCATGATTTTTAAATTCCAACTCTTCATTTTTAAAAACCAGTTCCTTAGTTCTCTCAGCAATTTTTATTTCAAGATTATCTTGAGCTTCCGTCCGAATTGCAATTTCTTTAGACAGTAAGTCCTTCATCAATTTTAACTCATTTTGTTGATCATAGATTTTCAAGAAGGTTTTAACTTTTAGAATCAACAGATCAGAATCTACAGGTTTTGTAATATAATCTACTGCGCCAGTTTCATAGCCTTTAAAAATATATTTCTTTTCAATATTTATAGCCGATAAAAAGATTACAGGAATATCTTTTGTCTTGTTATTACCCGAAAGAATTTTGACTACTTCAAAACCATCAAGTCCAGGCATCTGAACATCCATTATGATTAAGCTATAATCTGTTTTCAAGATTTTCTTAAGTGCTTCCTCACCAGATTCTGCGGTATCAACATCGATGTTGTGCAACTCTAGTGTTTTTTTTAAGGCAATTATATTCGCTCGAATATCATCTACAATTAATATCATTTAATAGGGAGGTAAGTCGGATAAATTAAATTATTTAAAATTCATTCTGAAATTATTTATAAGTTTTAAAAATTTAATTACAAAAAATTAAGAAATTTTTCAAATTTATAAAAAAAAATATAAAATATTCTTTCATATCGATTGAAGATAGTTACATAATTCCCATGCTGAATTTCATAATTAAAATAAATCATTATTTTAAAATTTAGATTTTAATGCAAAAAAAAACAGTTATAAATTTCAATATCATAATAATTATCACACAACTATTATGTTTATATAATTTGGTTGAGCACCAATGAAGAGTTGAATTATTAAAAAAGTCATGCTTACAATAAAATAATAAAGCATCAAAACACTATCTTATAATTTTGAAATTATAATTGACTGATTAAAATTTCTGTAATAGTTTACCTTATTTACTATAGAACTTTTCTTATTATAATCTAATTATTTTATTACATTTGAACTAATAAACAGATTCTTGTTTACAGAGTATCGTCCCTATCAAACAGAAAAAAGCAATAAAAAATAAGAAATAAAGAAAATAAATTTTTTAATAGAGATTTAATATTTCTTAGGTGCTAAGTAGTTTTTCAACGAAATAAAAACTAATTAATAATCAAATATGAACTTAGAAGAAAAAATAAAACAGAGCGAAACAAGAATTTTCAAAGCAGTATTTCCAAATACAACAAATCATTACGACACTATGTTTGGTGGAACGGCTATGCTAATGATGGACGAAATTGCTTTTATTACAGCAACTCGCTTCACAAGAAAAATTTGTGTAACCGTTTCTTCTGATAAAATAGATTTCAAAAAGCCAATTCCAGCAGGAACCATTATTGAACTAATAGGAAAAGTTTCAAGAATTGGCAATACCAGTTTAGATGTAAATGTTGAAATTTTTATTGAGCAAATGTATTCTGATGTTCGGGAAAAAGCAATCTCGGGAAATTTTACTTTTGTAGCATTAGACAAAGATAAAAAGCCTACAAAAATTTCACAAGACGAATAATTAGAAACCATTCATATTGTTTTCAGTAAAACTACATTTAATGCATAGGATAAATTCTAACAACACACCCATTAATAAAATTACTATTAACGAGTGTACTATTGAATTCCGAATGATTTCGGTATAAGAAATGAAGTAAAAATAATTTTAAACTTATAGCGTAATTGCATCAACTATTACCGAAACTGGGCGTATTGCTTTCGTATTTTCTATAGTTGGTCCCGCAACCCAAACCGTTTTATAGGTAACCTCTGTAGCTGCTTTAGTAACCGCATTAGAACCCATTAGATAGCGAATCATTTTTACCCATTTTTTCAAGCTTTTATTTTTGCTCAAAGTCCTTTCTAACCACGACTGTCTCGTTCCAACTTTTTGTACATAAGGAGTATTAATTACAGTACAAGGTGTACCTGATATTTTCTCAGTCAAAACAATATCTTTGGCACCATAATCAACACAAGCTTGTTTATATTCCTCTGAAACACCCGATTCTAGTGATGCTATAAAAGGACTACCCACAGAAACTCCTACTGCTCCATAACTCAACATCTTGTCTAGATCTGATTTAGTACTTACCCCACCTGCAGAAATTACAGGTAATGTGGTATTCGAATTCAATTCTTTTATTAAATCTTCAGGTGTATGATCTCCTCTATGCCCTCCAGCCAAATTATTTACAGCAATTAAAGCATCTGCACCCAAACTTTCTACTTTTTTGGCAAAAGCTAAATCTGTTACATCACAAAAAACTTTTATTCCCACTTTATGAGCTGCATTAATAGTTTCTTCTGGCGAACCTAAAGAAGTGATTATAAAATCGACTTTTTCATCACATAAAATAGCCAACTGATCTTTGTATTTAATATTTGATTTATTCACAATCAAATTATAACCAAAACTACCTCCAACAACCTTAGCTGCTCTAAGCTCAATAATTGAAGCACGGAGTTCCTCTAAAGTCCGGTAATTTAAGGCTGGAATACAACCTGCTACTCCTGCTTTCATTCCTTCAATTACCATTTTAGTATTCGAAACGAGAAACATAGGAGCCATTATTAGCGGTCTATTAATATTTAAAAGAGAAGTCAAAGTAGGCTTTATCATTGGTTATTGTTTTAATTAAAACAAATATAGATAAATATACTATGCGTGCCTACTATTTATAATCCTAAAAAGAAAAAACCTTTCACGGCTAATAATACTGTAAGTTCTAAGGCATACATGAATTCTCTTTTCGCCCAACTTACATAAAATAATTAGAATATAAACTTACAATATTAAATGCTAATTTCAGAAATAAATAAAGCATAAAAGTCTCATAAAATACAAAAATTAATCCTATATTACAAATTATAGAACTATGAATCAATTGTTTATAATTGATCTAGAGAAAACGATTTCGTAGACTTAAAATACTATTACTTAATTTTTTTATTTAATTTTAAAAAAACAATCGTTATTATTAAATTTTAATTAATTTGCGTTCAAATTCAATCTTTTTTATAATGATTACAGTAACCAGACTTTTTGATTTTCCGTATTACCAGCAAGAGAAATATTCTAATATTCCAGATGCACTGGTAACAAAACAAAACGGTATTTGGGAGAAAACTTCTACCCAAGAATATATTGCCAAAGCCAATAGTATCTCCAGGGCTCTATTGCGAATGGGAGTTCAAAAAGAAGATAAAATAGCCATTATTTCTACCAATAATAGAACAGAATGGCATATTATGGATATTGGTGCACTACAAATAGCTGCACAAACAGTTCCAATATACCCCACCATTTCTGAGGACGATTACGAGTACATTTTGAATCATTCTGAGGCAATGTATTGTTTTGTTTCAGATGCGGAAGTACTTAGAAAAATAAATTTAATCAGAGACAGAGTACCTCATTTAAAAGAAGTTTATTCTTTCAATCTTATTGAAGGTTGCAAAAACTGGAATGAGTTATTAGCTCTTGGTGAAGACATCAGTAATCAAAACGAAGTTGAAAATCGAAAAGAAAATGTTAGTCCTTTTGATTTAGCAACTATCATTTACACTTCAGGAACAACAGGACGCCCTAAAGGCGTAATGCTTTCTCATGATAATATAGTTTCAGATGTACTAAGCAGTTCATTAAGAATCCCTTTTGAAGCTGGAGCGAGTCGCGCTTTAAGTTTCCTTCCAATATGCCATATATTCGAAAGAATGATTTTGTATTTATACCAGTATTATGGTGTTTCCGTATATTTTGGTGAAGCCATAGACAAAATTAGTGATAATTTGAAAGAAGTTAAACCTAATGTAATGACGGCAGTTCCTAGGTTACTTGAAAAAGTTTATGATAAAATATATGCTAAAGGAACAGAATTAACAGGTATTAAAAAAAGTCTTTTCTTTTGGGCTATTGATTTAGGTTTAAAATACGAACCTTATGGAGCTAATGGCTTTTGGTACGAATTTCAACTTAAAATTGCTCGTAAATTAATTTTCAGTAAATGGAAAGAAGGTTTGGGTGGGAACTTAGATCTAATGGTTTCTGGTAGTGCCGCATTACAACCTCGATTAGCACGGATTTTTGCAGCTGCTGAAATTCCAGTAATGGAAGGTTACGGTCTAACTGAAACTTCTCCGGTAATATCTGTAAATGATCTTAGAAACAAAGGCTTTAAAGTAGGAACCGTAGGTAAAGTAATCAAAAATGTGGAGGTTAAAATTGCTGCTGATGGAGAGATACTTTGTAAAGGGCCTAATGTAATGCTAGGGTATTATAAAGATGAAAAACTAACGAATGAAGCAGTCATAGATGGCTATTTTCATACCGGTGATATTGGTGAAATTGATAAAGAGGGATTCTTGAAAATCACGGATCGTAAAAAAGAAATGTTTAAAACCTCTGGAGGAAAATACATTGCACCACAAATCATAGAAAACACGATGAAACAATCTCGTTTCATTGATCAAATCATGGTAATAGGAGACGGACAAAAAATGCCAGCTGCATTCATACAACCTAACTTTGATTTTGTAAAAGAATGGGCTCTTATTCATAAATTAAACATTGGAAGCACTAATGAAGCAATTATTTCTAATGAAAAAGTTATTGAACGAATTCAAGAAGAAATTAATTCTTATAACGAAAAATTTGGTCATTGGGAACAAATTAAACGTTTTGAACTTACACCTGAAATTTGGTCTATCGAAGGTGGAGAATTAACTCCCACGTTAAAATTAAAACGAAAAATTATAATGGATAAATATAAAGATTTATTCCAAAAAATATACAGTTAGATTACCTAAGACTAGTCCGTAAATAGCTAGAGGTATTTATAGTAAAAAACCTAAAACACTCTTTTTCAAAGTAAAACTCCTCTAAATTAGAGGAGTTTTTTTATATTTATTACTTATTAACAAAAAAAATATAAATATATTATGCGTGCATAGTATTTTTTTGTTATATTTGAAAAAGATATAGTAAAAATATGAAAGACAAAACGATAGATTATATCTTACGCGCTACTTGGCAGGCCGTTTCTAGAATGTATAATGAAGAAGCCTCTAAGTATGGCGCAACGATGGCAACAGGATTTGCATTGTTGAGCATGGATAAAGAAAAAGGAACTCCTTCAACCTCTTTAGGTCCAAAAATGGGAATGGAAGCAACAAGCCTAACCAGAACCTTAAAATCAATGGAAGAAAAAGGCTTGATTATCCGCAAGAAAAATCCTGAAGATGGTCGTGGTGTACTGATATACTTAACTGAATTTGGTAAAGAAAAAAGAGAATTATCTAAGAACACAGTTTTAAAATTCAACGAAAGTGTAAAGCAAAATATTTCTGAAGAGAGACTTCAGCATTTTATTGAAGTTGCCGAAACAATCAATGAATTAATTCAAGATAAAAATATTTTTAATCCAATCGAAAATTCAGAAACGGATATCAACACATATTAAGATAGCAAATTCAAATAAAAAATAAATAGTAATTACATATGAAACGCACCATTAAAAAAGTCGCAGTAATTGGATCCGGGATAATGGGTTCGGGAATTGCTTGTCATTTTGCAAACATTGGGGTAGAGGTCTTACTTTTAGACATTGTTCCAAGAGAGCTTACTGAAGCTGAAACTAAAAAAGGGCTTACTTTAGAAAGTAAAATTGTAAGAAACCGATTGGTGAATGAGCATTTAGCCAATTCATTAAAATCAAAACCATCACCTATATACAGTCAAAAATTTGCTTCTAGAATTACCACTGGAAATACAACGGATGATATGGCAAAAATTGCCAATGTAGATTGGATTATTGAAGTAGTTGTAGAACGTTTAGACATCAAAAAAATGGTGTTTGAACAAATAGAAAAATTCAGAAAACCAGGAACGTTAGTTACCTCAAATACTTCTGGAATTCCTATTCATTTTATGAGCGAAGGAAGAAGTGAAGATTTTCAGAAGCACTTCTGCGGAACTCACTTTTTTAATCCAGCACGTTACCTCAAATTATTCGAAATCATTCCTGGACCACAAACCTCTACTGAGGTATTGGATTTCCTTACTATATATGGAGAGAAATTCTTAGGTAAAACTTCGGTTGTGGCAAAAGATACTCCAGCTTTTATCGGAAATAGAATCGGGATTTTCGGAATTCAGAGTTTGTTTCATTTGGTAAAAGAAATGGGATTAACCATTGAAGAAGTGGATAAGTTGACAGGTCCAGTTATTGGTCGTCCAAAATCAGCCACTTTCCGTACGGTTGATGTGGTAGGTTTAGATACTTTAGTGCATGTTGCCAATGGTATCTATGAAAACTGTCCAAATGATGAACAGCACGAATTGTTCAAACTTCCTGATTTTGTCAATAAAATGATGGAAAATAATTGGCTAGGAAGCAAAACAGGTCAAGGATTTTATAAAAAAGAAGGAAAAGACATTCTTACGTTAGATTTAAACACTTTAGAATATCGCGCGAATAAAAGAGCTTCTTTTGTGACTCTAGAACTAACAAAAACAATTGATAAACCAATTGACCGTTTTAAAGTTTTAGTAAAAGGAAAAGACAAAGCAGGAGAATTCTACAGAAAAAGTTTTGCTGGAATGTTCGCTTATGTTTCTAACAGAATACCTGAAATCTCAGATGATCTATACAAAATTGATGATGCGATGAAAGCTGGATTCGGATGGGAAAATGGTCCATTTGAAATTTGGGATGCTATTGGTGTTGAAAAAGGAATTGAAATCATGAAGGCAGAAGGTCTAGAACCTGCTGCATGGGTAACTGAAATGTTGGCTTCTGGAAATAAAAGTTTCTATACTATAAAAGAAGGAGCAACTTTTTTCTACAATATTCCAACTAAAGCACAAACTAAAGTTCCGGGACAAGATTCATTCATTATCTTGAATAACATTCGCGAAAGCAAAAAAGTTTGGAGCAATAGTGGTGCAATTATTCAAGATTTAGGAGACGGAATTTTAAATTTAGAATTCCAATCTAAAATGAATACCATTGGTGGCGATGTTTTAACAGCAATCAACAAAGCGATTGATTTGTCTGAAAAAGAATATCAAGGATTAGTTATTGGTAATCAAGCAGCGAATTTCTCTGTGGGTGCTAATATCGGAATGATATTTATGATGGCAGTAGAACAAGAATATGATGAATTGAATATGGCAATCAAAATGTTTCAAGACACAATGATGCGCGTACGTTATTCAGGAATTCCTGTTGTGGTGGCACCACATGGAATGACTTTTGGTGGAGGATGTGAAATGAGTTTGCATGCTGATAAAGTAGTTGCTGCTGCAGAAACTTATATGGGATTAGTTGAATTTGGTGTTGGAGTAATTCCTGGTGGTGGAGGTTCGAAAGAACTAGCATTACGTGCATCCGATTTATTCCATAAAAATGATGTTGAGCTCAATGTACTACAAGAGTATTTCTTGACAATCGCAATGGCAAAAGTTTCTACTTCTGGTTATGAAGCTTTTGATACTGGACTATTACAACATGGAAAAGACATCATTGTGGTTAATAAAGACCGTCAGATTGCTGAAGCGAAGAAACACGCTTTAATCATGGCGGAAGCTGGTTATACACAACCGATAAAAAGAACTGATGTGAAAGTGTTAGGAAAACAAGCTTTGGGAATGTTCTTAGTAGGAACAGACCAAATGGAAGCTGGAAAATACATTTCAGAACACGATAAAAAAATCGCTAATAAATTAGCCTATGTTATGGCCGGTGGTGATTTATCTGAACCATCATTAGTAACAGAGCAATACTTATTGGATTTAGAACGTGAAGCTTTCTTATCACTTTGTACAGAAAGAAAAACGTTAGAAAGAATTCAGTTTATGTTAACCAAAGGGAAACCTTTAAGAAACTAGAAAATAGATTTAAGAACAAAGAAATAAGACTTCTAAACTGGATCTTATCTAGTCTCTTGCCTCTTTCTTCTAAAATCTTAAAAAGAAAAAAATATGAAAACAGCCTATATAGTAAAAGCATACAGAACTGCCGTTGGCAAAGCACCAAAAGGAGTTTTTAGATTTAAAAGACCTGATGAATTGGCATCAGAAACCATTCAGTACATGATGAATGAGTTACCTGATTTTGACAAAACACGTATCGATGATGTCATGGTAGGAAATGCTATGCCGGAAGCAGAACAAGGATTAAACGTTGCACGATTAATCTCTTTAATGGGATTAAAAGTCGAAGATGTTCCAGGAGTAACCGTAAATAGATATTGTGCCTCTGGATTAGAAACCATTGGGATGGCCACTGCTAAAATACAGTCAGGGATGGCACATTGTATTATTGCAGGTGGAGCAGAAAGCATGAGTTTTATTCCTATGGGAGGTTACAAACCGACTCCAGATTATGCTGTTGCAAAAGCGGGAAACGAAGATTATTATTGGGGAATGGGTCTAACTGCTGAGGCGGTTGCGAAAGAATTTAACGTTTCTAGAGAAGACCAAGATGAGTTTGCCTACAATTCACAAATGAAAGCATTAAAAGCACAAGCAGATGGTAAATTTGACAAACAAATTGTTCCAATCACTGTAGAGCAAACTTTCGTGAATGAAAATGGCAAAAAAGAAACTAAATCTTATGTGGTAAATAAAGATGAAGGTCCAAGGTTAGGAACAACATTAGAAGGTTTAGCCGGTTTGCGTCCTGTTTTTGAAGCTGGCGGAAGCGTAACTGCTGGAAACTCTTCGCAAATGAGTGATGGAGCTGCTTTTGTCCTAGTAATGAGTGAAGAAATGGTAAAAGAATTAAATCTTGAACCAATCGCAAGATTAGTCAACTTCGCTTCTGCGGGAGTAGAACCTAGAATTATGGGAATGGGTCCTGTGAAAGCAATTCCTAAAGTATTGAAACAAGCCGGAATGCAGTTAAAAGACATCGATTTAATAGAGCTAAACGAAGCATTTGCTTCTCAAGCAATAGCAGTAACACGCGAGCTAGGATTGAATCCAGATATCGTAAACGTAAATGGTGGTGCAATTGCACTTGGTCATCCATTAGGTTGTACAGGTGCAAAATTGTCAGTACAATTATTTGATGAGATGAAACGAAGAGGTAATAAATACGGAATTGTATCAATGTGTGTAGGAACTGGACAAGGTAGTGCCGGTATCTACGAGCTGATGTAAGCCCTATTTAACTATTATAAAATTTTAGAAATTAAAGTTAGTTAGTTAAAAAATTAGAAAAGAAATAGGTTAATATAGAAAGTACCGACAGGATGTTAAAAGGATTGTTTTAAATCTACATTCTATTTCTAAAATCTTAAAAAAATAAAAAAAATGAGCGACAAAACAAGAGGAGGACAATTCCTAGTAAAAGAGACAAAGTGCGAAGATATCTTTACACCAGAAGATTTTAATGAAGAGCAATTAATGATGCGCAACTCTGTAAAAGAGTTTGTAGATAAAGAATTATGGCCTAATAAGGATCGTTTCGAGAAAAAAGACTACGCTTTTACTGAAGCGTCTATGAAAAAAGCGGGCGATCTAGGTTTTCTAAGTGTTGCTGTTCCAGAATCTTACGGTGGAATGGGAATGGGATTTGTGAATACGGTTTTGGTTTGTGATTACATTTCTGGAGCTACAGGTTCGTTTTCAACTGCTTTTGGAGCACATACAGGAATTGGAACTATGCCTATTACTTTATATGGTACAGAAGAGCAAAAACAAAAATATGTACCAAAATTAGCTTCTGGAGAGTGGTTTGGTGCATATTGCCTAACAGAACCAGGTGCAGGATCTGATGCTAATTCAGGAAAAACTAAAGCAGTTTTATCTGAAGATGGTAAATTTTAT
>CBDUEE010000092.1:0-10632 GCA_965366105.1 uncultured Flavobacterium sp.
TGCATAAGTACTTGTTAAAAATTAATTTTTAATTTATTTTTTGAATTGTGCAAAGCTAAATTAAAAACACTTCTCTTCAAAGGGATTTCCATCCTCATCAATTGCTATTAATATTTTTTTAGCTTTCGAGGAAACTTGTGAAATATAAATCCAAACTATTGACCAAAGTCCAAGTGTAGCACAGAATATAAAAAAATTAGAAATATGATCTACTTTCTTTTTGCTTTTCATTAGAATAGCATAAGGTAACTTATCATTTCGTTCCAAAACAACAAATCCATTATTTGTTTTATTTGCGAGAATAGAAGAAAATTTTATTAAATCTTCATCATTTTTTCTAATTTTACTTTTCATGTTACTTAAGATCATTAATCTGGATATTTTGTTTTAGTCTTAAAAAAAAACAGCAATGACAAAATTAATTGTAAATTTAGAATCTTACAATACCCACTTTTAGTGATTTTTCAGTTTTAAAATCAAAAAAAACATGAACTACTTAAGCTTTTTTATAACCACATCGATGGCATGATTAATTTCTGTCGAAATGACAAATTTATAATTAACATAAACGTACAAGATGGTTATTAAAATTGATTTTAATCCTATTGAAATTATTGGATTAAAAGGGAATTCCCAGAAATAAAACAGCAAGAATAAAAGAAACGTAACGACAAGAGAATAAACTGTTTGCTTTGTGAAAGGATATAAATGCAATCGTTTGACTACAAAAAGCAACTTTGCTAAACTATATAAAGTTATCGATAATAGAGTTGCAAAAGCGCATCCCATAATGCCATACAGAGGAATAAAAAGCATATTTAGTCCAATAGCAACGGCAACTAAAAGTACTCCTAGAAAAAGTACCGCTCTATAATATTTTGTATTAAAAATTATAGCATTGTTATTGCCTAAAATCAGATCAAAATATTTTGAAATCCCAATCATAAAAACCACTAAAATACCGCCACTATATTCCTTTGGAACCATTTCATACAACTGATTGATATTTACAAAAATACCCAACATCACATAACCTCCAACCACTTGTAGGTTAATAGAGGTTTTTTTGTATAAAACATTTAACTCTTCAAATTTATTATCATGCATTAATTTTGCCGTAATTGGATACACAATTTGATGCATCGCCCGACTTGGAACTGAAATTACTAAAGCTATAAAAGTGGCTATAGAATAAAAGGCAATATTGTCGATAATCATATATTGATTCAGCATAATTTTATCTCCATCCAATAATAAATTAGCCACACTTCCTGAAAGTATAATATAGAAAGTATAGGTTAATATATCCTTTGTGTTTTTAGGTATTACAAACTGAAAGGTAGGTTTTTGAATACTAAAAGCATAAAACATGGTTACTAAAAATGCCAAAAAATACAATCCTGCAGTAGCATAAACAAACCCTTCCACGCTAAGCCATTCGAAATAGACACCTACTAACAGAATTAATGAAAACAATCGCAAACCTACTTCTTTGATAAAATTACCAAAAACAGAATGCATGTGTACTCTTGCCCAAGCGTAAAAGATTTCGAAATACGCCATACACAAGCCAATAAATGGAATTAACCAAACATAATTTTTAACTATTTCATTCTTTTTTGACAGAAAGAATAAAATATCATCATAAAAAAATAGGGCTATCAATAACATTGGAATTATTACTACCAAAGGAAACAATACTGTAAAAGATAAAAATCGAGATTTCTCAACTTCCGTATCATATTGAGAGTAGAATTTTACCAATGTGTTTTGCATTCCAATAGCAAATAATGGCATTATAACATTGGCACAAGAAGTAATATAATTCGTTAAACCATAAAAAGTAGCGCCAAGCAGAACGGGATATAAATAAAGTGTGTTTATAGCGCCAATACCAAAACCTAAATAAGTAATAATTGTATTCTTTAAAGATTGATTTAATACTATTCCCATGAAAGGTTAAAAGTTAAATATTTGAGTTTAGAAATTAGAATTAAGCAATTGTACTAATTCTTTGGTCAGGTTTTTTCTGGAATATTTTTGCAAACCCACTCCATTTGATTGTAATTTTCCTTCTAAAAATTGATTATAAAAGTCCAAAATTACACTTTTTAATTTCATTTTCTCCGAATACTTAAAGAACGCGCCCGTATTCGTATTGGTAATAATTTCGGCAAAATCAGAATCATCGGGTCCAATGGCAACAATAGGCCTCCCAGAAACCATGTATTCGAACAATTTTCCCGGAATAATACTTTTAGTATCTTCTGAATCAATTTCGATAAGTACTAAAACCTGAGACCTTCTTTGATGCGCAATCGCTTCAGTGTGCGAGACATATCCTAAATTATTCAAATATTGATCCAATCCAAATTGTGATATAGTTCCTAGAACTTCCTGACTAACAGCTCCTATTAATTTGATTTCTAAATGAGCTTTAAAATCTGGAATTTCTTGAATTAATTCAATTAAACTCTCCCATAAAATCATTGGATTTCGCTCCGAAAGAAAAGAACCAATGTGAGCGAGACTGAATTTAGCGTCTAAAGTTTGTTTCTCCACTTGTTCCGTATCATAACCATTAGTAATCACAGCAATTGGCTTGTTTGTAATCGCTTCAAATTCGGATTTAGTAGTTTTACTTGTTACAATAATTGTATCAGCTGTATTTAAAACTTTATGCTCTAAAGCTTTGTGTTTCTTGGCTGCAAAACTCGACAAACGCAAGGATTTATGGTACCCAATAGTTGTCCAGGGATCGCGGAAATCTGCATACCATTTTACATCTAATTTTTGTTTCAATTCTAATCCGATAAGATGCAAACTATGCGGTGGTCCCGATGTAATAATGGTATCGATATTATTTTCTACAATATATTTGTGTAAATATGCCACCGATGGTTTTACCCAAAAAACACGTGCATCTGGAATAAAAAGATTACCTCGAATCCAGAGAAAGGTTTTGTCTAAAAAAGATTGCTTCTTTTGATTTGGAATAATTCCTGAACTAATTTTCTTGGTTTTATTCTTCGAAAAAAATGCAGCTAGTTGATACGGTTCAAATATTTTATGTTTCAAAATAATTGCTTTTCCTGAAACTTCTTTTACCAGATTTTCATCGATAATTGGATAAGTAGGATTCTCGGGAATATAAACGATAGGCTGAATCCCAAATTCCGGAAGATATTTAACAAATTTCAACCATCGTTGTACTCCTGGTCCTCCCGCAGGTGGCCAATAATATGTTATTATAAGGATTTTTTTATCTTCCAAAAGTACATTGTCTATTAATATAATAATTGATTGAAGATTAACGAATTTTGAGTGTGGATTTAAAAATCTTTAATCTACACTTGTTAATCAAAAATCTTAAATCTGAACTCTTTTCTTTCTTTCAAAATAAACTCCTCCTACTAAAAGCAATAGAATCCCAAAACCACTAACTAAAGTAATCGTACTTCCTGTTTGTATCACTTGAGGCTCAAATTTGAATTCTATAGTGTGTTTTCCTGCTGGAACTTGTAATCCTCTCAAAACATAATTCACTCTAATAGGATCTAATTTTTTTCCGTCTATATAGGCATTCCACCCATTCTTATAATACATTTCAGAAAAAACAGCTAAACCTTCGTTAGTATTATTTGACTTATAAATCAAACGATTGGGTTTATAGGAATCTAAAGTAATTGTTGCTAAACTATCTTTGGCGAAAGCCTTGTTACTTACTTTAAATTCTTTCTCATTTACAATTGCTACATTTTTAGAATCTAAATTATCCAATGCTTTCATTTCATCATCTGGAGTTGAAACTAATTTTACTTTACTCACAAACCAAGCATTCCCATTAGCATCAGGATTCGTTGTAACAAACTCTTTACCTTCTTTATCTTTTTGAATTACGTACTTTACATTGAGCATGCTTAGCACTTCGATATTGCTTTTTACAATTTGGTAATCAATCAATTGCTGCATTCTTCTTGGTCTTACAGCACTATATCCACCAATAGATTTATGAAAATAAGAAGTTCTTGCTCCCATTATATCTCCAACTTCAAAAACTCTATAATTAGAAGTATCTTTCAAAATTTGAGCGTCAGAAGAAGTTTCTTGAAAAGGCATTGTAACTTCACTTCCTCTTACAAAATCTTTAGCAGATACATATTTTTTATCGACAAAAAACAAATCGGAAACCATTATTAATCCTATAATTATAATAGCCGTTTTTTGAGCAAATCGATCTTTTATTGACAACCATAAAACTCCAGCAGTCAAGATCATAAAGAAACCGGAACGCAATAAATCTGCACTGTACAAACTCATTCGGTCTAACTTTAATGCACTTACAAATTCAGGGCCGTAGCTTTCTTGATAAGCTCCATCACTGCCACCAGAAAAACTAAACATGCTTTTACTCAAGAATAAAATTACAATAATTCCTACGCTTAAAATTGCCGTTTCATATAATGCTTTCCATTGCAATTTTTTATCTAATTGAAAGAAAGACTGCAATCCCATAATTGCCAAAACAGGAAAACACAACTCCAAAACAACTTGTATAGAAGAAACCGCTCTAAACTTGTCATATAAAGGAATATAATCGATAAAAAAGTCAGTTACAACAGGCAAATTTTTTCCCCAAGAAAGAATTAAAGCCACTATTGCTCCCGAAAGAAATACATATTTTATTTTACGTTTATCAATAAACAAAGCCAAAATTGCCAAAAAGAAAACCACTGCTCCTATATAAGCAGGTGCCGCTACAATAGGCTGATCACCCCAATAAGTAGGCATTCCTGATACAAAATCAGTTGCTTGTGCTTCAGGAACTCCCTGTCCAATCATGAATTCATACATGTGGCTATCCTTTCCTACAGCTTCATTATTTGAACCTCCAAATAATCGTGGTGCAATCAGATTGAAGCTTTCCATAATTCCATAACTATACTCCGTAATATAGTCTTTAGTCATCGAACTTGTTGTTTCGTTCTTTGAGCCATTTGGATTAAAAGTTAATTCACTTTTACCACGAATACTAAAATCGGTATATTCAGTAGTTGCTAATAAATTTGTAGCGTTGGCACCAATTGCAAAAATACCTGCAATAGCTAATGTTCCAAAAGAATGCAACATAGATTTATAATCTTTTTCCTTTACTTGCAAATAGATAAAGTAAGCCGAAAGAATGATAAGAAATAGCAGCAAATAATAGGTCATTTGAAAGTGATTGGCACTTATTTCTAATGCTGTGGCAAAGAGTGTAACCAATCCGCCCAGAATATATCTTTTTTGAAAAACCAAAATAAATCCAGCAATCACGAGTGGCATATAAGCAATAGCATGTGCCTTAGCATTGTGTCCAACACCTAAAATAATAATCATATAAGTAGATAAACCAAAGGCTAATGCTCCGAAAAAAGCTTTTAATGGATCTATTTTGAGAACTAACATCAAACCATAAAACCCTAAGAAATATAAAAATAAATAATCCGCAGGACGTGGTAAAAAACGCAAAACATCATCGATAACGCCAATATAATCATGCGGATATTTAGCCCCTAATTGATAGGTTGGCATACCACCAAAAGCAGAGTTCGTCCAAAAAGGTTCTACATTATCCGTGGCTCTAAAGTCATTTTGTTCTTTAGCCATTCCTGTATATTGCACAATATCCGATTGGAAAATTTGTTTTCCCTGCAGAACAGGATAAAAATAGATTAAAGAAACGAGTATAAAACCAAATATGGCTAGTGCGTGCGGATAGAACTTATTTATTATTTTCAATTTAAAAAAAGTTTGGATTAAAGTAAAAAGCTTGTAAAACCGACAAACTTAATCTATTTCTTCGTAATCAACATAATCACCTACTTTTTTGGTTTCCCGTGGATTTTTAGTGTTTCCTGTATTATAAACTACTTCTTCCTTGGTTTGTGTTTTCTTCCAAGTATCTTGTTGTTGCTGTTGCATAGTTTGCCCTGCTTTCTCCACTACTTTTTTTACAATCAAAGGCAAGAATAATTTTGCCAAAAAACGAAAAATATAATAGAAAGCGATCATATAAAAAAGTGCTTTTATAAAACCAGTAAAAGAAGCTATTTGCATAAATGTATATTTTTTTTCAAAATTAATAAATCATTCTCGAAACTTCGAGACAAAATTAAAATATCATTCTTAAATAAATGATAAAATATAGTACATTTGAAAAGCATTGTTCCTTTTTAACCTAAAAACAATATGTCTAAAATCAAAACTATAGTTTTCGTTGCTCTTTTTATGCTTCCAATGATGCATTACGGACAACATACAGACCAAATCAACTCCAATAGACCAGGGGAAACCATGTCTGCTTATGCCGTAGGAAAATCAGTTATCCAAATAGAAACTGGGATATATGGTATCAAGCAAAAGCACAGTTTATTACACTATGACGCTAATGGTTTTGGGATAGATGCCACCTTGCGATGGGGATTGTTCGTAGAAAATTTAGAATTGATAGCCGACATTCAGTACCAAAACGAAAAATACACCTCACTATTTAAGACCTCTAATATAGCAGATTTGAAGCAAACTATTGTTGGGGCTAAATATCTGATTTATGATCCTTACAAAAATTACAAAAGAAAGATTAATCTTTACAGTTGGAAAGCCAATCGTGGTTTCACTTGGCATCAATTAATTCCAGCTGTTTCAGTATTTGCGGGTGCTAATTTTTCTAAAGCAAATAATCCGTATTCATTTACACCAGAATCAAGCATATCGCCAAAGATTATGTTGATTACCCAAAATCATTTTGGCGATGGAAAATGGGTTTTTGTAACCAATGTAATAGCCGATTATGTCACCACAGATTTTCCAAGTTATGGCTATGTGGTGACCTTAACGAGAGGATTCAATGATCGTTGGTCTGGGTTTTTAGAAAATCAAGGTTTTAAAAGTGATTTTTACAGCGATGCAATTATAAGAGGTGGTGCTGCTTATTTATTAAACAAGGACATGCAAATTGATGCTTCCATTAGCAGCAGTTTAAAAAATACTCCGTCTATACTTTATGGCGGAATTGGTTTTTCTTGGCGCTACGATGGTAAATACAAAGAAGTGAGAGGGAAAATTGATTCTGACAATAATGATAAAAAAACAGATACCAAAGCAGATAAAAAAGCAAAAAAGACCAAAAAAGGGTAACCTAGAATTTTAAATATAACATGATTACAATTCAAGAAGCAAAAACCAAAAGCGAATTAAAAGATTTTATAAAATTCTCTTTTTCTTTATACAAAAACAATAAAAACTGGATTCCACCATTAATTGTGGACGAATTAGAGAGCTTTGACAAAACGAAAAATCCAGCTTTTGAGACAGCAGATGCCTATTTCTATGTTGCCAAAAGGAATAATGAAATAGTAGGTCGAATAACTGCAATTATCAATTGGAGCGAAGTAAATGAGCAACAAAAAAGAAAAGTTCGGTTTGGTTGGTTCGACGTTATCGATGATATTGAAGTTACTAAAGCACTTCTAGAAAAAGTATACGAACTGGGTCGAAATAACAATTTAGAATACGTAGAAGGCCCCATGGGCTTTTCAAATCTAGATAAAGTGGGCGTTTTGACTGAAGGTTTTGAGGAAATGGGAACTATGATTACCTGGTATAATTATCCCTATTACGCCACTCATTTTGAAAAACTGGGTTATGTTAAAGAAAAAGAATATATAGAAAGTAAATTTCCTTTTTCAAACGTTAAACCAGAGTTTTTTGAAAAAGCAAACGACTTAGTAAAAAGAAGATACCAATTAAGTCCACTTAATTTTAAAACTACAAAAGAAGTAATGCCTCATGTAGATAAAATGTTTGATTTATTTAACAAATCTTACGCATCATTATCCTCGTTTGTAGCTATTTCTGACACTCAAAAAGAGTATTTCAAGAAAAAATACATTAGTTTTATAAATCCTGAATTTATAAAATTTGTAGAAGACAAAGATCATAATATTGTTGCTTTTAGTATAGTAATGCCTTCTTTTTCGGAAGCGATGCAAAAGTCTAAAGGAAAATTATTCCCCTTTGGATTCTTACATTTACTAAAAGCTAAAAAACAAAGCAAGGATGTGATTTTTTATCTTATCGGAGTCCTTCCAGAATATCAGAATAAAGCGGTTACTGCAATTATTTTCAAAGAATATTATGAAACTTTTACAGAAAAAGGAATTCTAAATTGTTTTAGAACACCTGAACTTGCTGATAATGCTGCAAGTATCAACTTATGGAAACATTTCAATACCGTAATTCACAAACGCAGATGCACGTATAGAAAAGAATTAAATTAGATTATACAAAAAATCCCATTTGCTTATCGTAAATGGGATTTTCTGTTTCTATAATTAGATGTTTAAAAAGTAACTACTTACACTCTATTTTTGTAAGCAGCACTCTTCCGTCAAATTTCACTTCCTTCTTATCTTTAAAAGATATTTTTCCATTATTATTATCAACTATCTCTCCGTAACCTTCTACATAATCATTTCCTTGTTTTAGAAAAACAAGTTCACGAACGGATAAAACACCTTCCGACTTGAAAGTATAGTCCGCAAAAAGTGTATCTCCTTTTATTTCTCCCTCAATTAATCCTTCGTTTTTATCTTTTTCGTACAAATTATAAATTAAATTTCCAGAAATCAGTTTATTTTCTTTAAAATTCAAATGCATTAAAATTGTATCTTTTTTAATAACATAACTATAACACTCTTCACTTACAGAAATTTTAGGATCAACTTTTTGCGGAATCAAATTATTTTCTTTTATTTCTTTTTTACAAGAAACAAAAAAGCACATCACGACAAAACTACTTATTACTCTTTTCATACTACTCATTTTAAATTTTAATAAAAGTAGTTAATTGTATTTTAATTAAATCCATAAAAAAAATCCATTCAATATGGCGAATGGATTTTTTATATTGTTCGAATTACATATTTCTGAAAAGTATAGTTTATTACTGGTGCCAAACACCAACGTTTAAAAGTAACCGTTAAAAGCTAATTATTAAGCATCTAGGTCAACCTTAGTTTTTGAAGCAATCTCTTTATATGTCCCATTCTCTAGTTTCTCACGTATAGCTTCAAAAGCAGTAAGTGTTTGATCAATATCAGCCAAAGTATGTGGAGCAGTTGGAATTACTCGCAACAAAATCATTCCTTTTGGAATTACTGGATAAATTACAATAGACAAGAAAATACCGTAGTTTTCTCTTAAATCATTTACCATAACCATCGCCTCGGGTACACTTCCTTCAAGATATACAGGTGTTACACAAGTATTTGTATCACCAATATTAAATCCTTTGCTTCTTAAACCGCTTTGTAATGCATTTACATTTTCCCACAATTTGTCTTTTAATCCCGGATTATCACGCAACAATTGCAAACGTTTTAAAGACCCAATAGTTTGAATCATTGGCAATGATTTAGCAAACATTTGAGAACGCATGTTGTATTTTAAATAATCTATAATATCTTTATTTGCAGCAACAAAAGCACCAATATTTGCCATTGATTTTGCAAAAGTCGAAAAGTAAACATCAATATCATCCTGAACTCCTTGCTCCTCACCTGCTCCAGCACCTGTTTTTCCAAGTGTTCCAAAACCATGCGCATCATCTACCAGCAAACGGAAATTATATTTTTGTTTCATGGCAACAATTTCTTTCAATTTTCCTTGCTGACCACGCATTCCAAAAACACCTTCGGTAATAAATAAAATTCCTCCACCATTTTCTTCTGCTAATTTTGTTGCACGTTGAAGATTTTTCTCCATGCTTTCTACATCATTATGACGATACGTAAAACGTTTCCCCATGTGCAAACGAACACCATCAATTATACAAGCATGAGCATCTACATCATAAACAATTACATCATTCTTAGTAACCAAAGCATCAATGATTGAAACCATTCCTTGGTAACCAAAATTAAGTAAATAAGCAGACTCTTTCATTACAAAAGCAGCCAATTCAACCTCTAATTGCTCATGATACTTAGTTTGACCACTCATCATACGAGCTCCCATTGGGTAAGCAGCACCATATTGAATTGCTGCATCCGTATCTGCTTGACGCACTTCTGGATGATTAGCAAGTCCTAAATAGTCATTTAAACTCCAATTCAAAATATCTTTTCCACCAAACTGCATTCTTGGACCAAGTTCACCCTCTAATTTTGGGAAAACAAAATAACCCTCAGCTTGTGAAGCCCATTTTCCCAATGGTCCTTTATTGTTTTGAATTCTTTCGAATAAATCTTTTACCATAATATATGAAGTAATAATTTTAATTTTAAGAAGTTGCAAAAATAATTATTTAAATTTTATAAAGGACTTGAAAGTAGCTTTATTTTTCGGCGTTTATTTTAATGGACATCAGAAGCTATTTCGTACTCTATGTTAGATTCTTTAAAGGGAACAAAAAGTCGCTTAATTACTTGGGTAACCCAGCATAAAAGGATATCGTTTCGATTAGACTATAAAATAATTTTAAAGATATGTTTGTATATTTGAAACTTCTAAAATCAAATTTTAGGTTGCAAAAATCAAAAAAAAACGAGATGATCAATTGAAAGACACTATAATTACATCCCAAAAGAG
>CBDUEE010000093.1:0-10308 GCA_965366105.1 uncultured Flavobacterium sp.
ACTTATTTATTATTTTCTAATTCAAAAAAAATTCTGATTTACCTATCCTTTTTATAATTCCAACAGCCCAATAGCTAAAAACAAAAAAGTCTTAATGGCAGTTTTACAATTAAGACTTCTTATTTAGTTATTTAAAACCTACTGCATACACTTCCTTAATGAAAATCCTATTTGAAAAAGCAGTGTTTATTTCTACTTTTTCCCGAGTTTCTTGATAAAAAGTATCTCCATAAAAACCTTCAAATTCGTACAAAATTTTATGTGGTATTTTACCCTTATTTACTATTGCAATTTCTCTATAATCTTGATACACTTTTCTTTCGAATGAGTTTCTATTTCCGTCTTCAAATGTTGTTTTTTCTGACGAAACTAAGTGGAACTTTTCTTTATCAATAAAAAAATGATATTCTGTTTTTAGAATCATCCTATTATTAGCATTAACTATTTTTCGGCTTTTACCTCGCTATCAACTTGATAAATTGTCATTTGTGTCAATACATTATCCAAAAAGGATATTGTGAATAAGCAATTTCTGGTATGTAAAATTTCTTTTTGTTAAAATTAACTTTCTCTTGAGCCTGCACAAACGAAAGTCCAACGAAAAATTAAAGTAGTATTATTTTCTTCATAGCAAAAAAAAAGCCATCAAAATAAATCTTGATGGCTTGGTTGGTTTTGGTTCATTATTTCTTGTTAAAAATCTGAATAGAGTTATCTAACACATAAAAAATATTTTGTGTAGCAGGATCTATTTCATAAATTGGTTTGTTGTTTTTAAATATAATTTTATCAACCTCAACACCATCTGATTTTCTAACTTTTATTAAGACTTTCTCTCCTGTTTCTGCTTTAGCAAAAATATATGAATAATCTCTGTTTTGTTTCATCGCATTAAAACGAGAATTAAATTTCGCTGCTACAATTCCCATTGCTGCTGATGCTACAGCTTGATTTTTAGACTTTTTTAGTAATTTTTCATCAGCATCTTTGTGAATATTACCCACAATATTGCCTTTTTCATCTCTAACTACTAAATCCATTTCTTGTCCTACAAATCCATTTACAGCAGAGGCAGCACCCATTGCAAAGCTGCCTACTATAGAAGCACCTTTTAACAATCTTCTACCTGTTTCTCCTGGTTGTTTATATACATTGTGGTATTTAATACTTCCGTCTAGGGCTACACCCATAACTTCTACCGGACCGGATAGTGAAACTCCCCAAGGATAGTTTTCGATACTATTTAGATCTTTCTCGTTTTTTACATTCACTTGTGCAAACGGCTCTGGTTTATCACTGATGCTCGGATCAAATTTGTAAAGTTTCTCATCATTATACACTAAGTACGAATTGGTAAGCTCATCATAAGTAGGCAATACAGGTCTTTTCTCGTTGAATTTAATATTACGTTTCCATAATTTAACTCCCGTTTTGTAATCAACCATATTACCATACGTTCCCGTTAAGTACATCACTTTTTCACCTACTCTTCCTAAATAATAAATAGGATCTTCTTTATCATCAGCAATTTCGATAAATTTTTTCCAGATCTTTTGTCCCTCTTTATCGATAAGCATCATTTCATTTTCAGCAACATATAAAAAGTCTTGTTCTATAGGAATCACTTTTTTTAATCCGTCGCCTCTAGCATCTTTTTTCCAGATTTTCTCTCCTGATTTTAAATCAAAAAAATTAAAACCACCATAATGAGCAATTAGTAACTTTGTTCCCCAATCTTCTAAATAAATTACCTTTTTGGTTTTGATAGATTCCTTCCAGATACTTTTACCGCTGTCTGTGCTCAATACATTCAAGTATTCTTTTGAAGACAATAATCCTTTACTATTTACAACAACAATATTTTTGTCGTTTTGAGTTAGAAAAAATTTAGAGTAATCCTCTTCTGCTTTCCAATTCAGTTTACCCGATTCTCTTTCGAAAGAATATAATTTACCATAAAGCAAATAATATATAACGGATCCGTTTACACGAGCAATATTTGTATTGGCTGATTCTTTCAAAGAAAAACTAAACAAAGATTTTGCTTTATCAACAACCGTATTCCATTTTAAATTACCCGTTTTCATGTCAATTAAAGCAATTGCCATGTCGCCACCACTTTTTAGCGTAAGCAAATATTCATCTGTTTCCGGAAGAAAATCAGATTGTGTAACCCAGAACGATTCTTTAGAAGAGTTGTATACAACTTTTCCAGTATCTGTGTTTATGATTATAAATTTTGAATTGATATAAGCCTCCACATACGGACTTCCAGCAATACTTGTTAAATCACTTTTATCTTTAAATATTTTACCAAAATCTGGATCCGATAAAATATCTGCTGCTGAAGTTTTTCCAAAATCTTCGCTAGTTAAAGTCCAGATAATTTTCTTAGTCTCTGGATTAATACCCTTGATGGTATTTCCTTCTTTAAATACAACAACTCCAGTAATCTCATTTTGAACTAAATCTTGAACATTAGATTCTGTTGTAATTTTTTCATCATAACTCCGTTGAGAATATCCAGAAAAGCTTAGCGACAAAACCATCAAAATTGAAAGGGTAATTTTTTTCATCAATATTTATTAAATTATTTATAATTAAGTATTCTTATTGTTTTACTTTTAAAATATTCAATAAAAAAACAAAAAATTGTTTTCATAAAAGACCAAATATATATAAAATTTAGATTTTTTTAAGAAAAAACTTCCTTCAAAACATCTATTGATTTTGGTTTTTTGAAACCGTCTAAATGAAAACTATAGTAATCGATAAGAATCCTTAAAACAATCTGTCTTTCAATAACATGAAAAACTTTTTGATTGTTATCAAATTTTAAATGGATCAATTTTTTAAACAAATTACTTTCATGTTCTGTAAGGGAACTTATGGCATGGAAAGGAGTGAAAACACCTTCAGTCATTTCGAAAAAAGGCATGTCTATATCCGAAATATCAGGATAAAAACCCAGATATTTTGTAGTTTCCAGCATTAGAATTAGATGAAAATTAGCAATTTCATCGTGATTATCTAACCATTCTAAAGCAGTCTCTAAAAAAATAAATAAGTGTTCGTTTTTTTCTTCCTCATGAATAGAATGATGCAAGATTTCGGAAATAAACATTACAATAGTGCTTTTATAAATATCCGAATGTATGGAATGAAAAGGAGAAGCAATTTTGATCTCTTTAAAGTTTTCTAAAGTCCCTTTGTTTTTATGAACGGCTTCAATTTCGAGAATAGTCAACGGTTGAAAATAAGCGATTTTTTGATTTGATTTTCTCGATGAAAAAGCATCCCGAACAAAGTATGATTTCACACCATGCGATAGCGTAAAGCATTTCACAATCAGGCTTTTTTCCTGAAATTTCAAGGATGAAAGAACTATGGCTTTGGTTTTTATTTGCACTTTTTGGAATTTTAATAGCAGTAATAATCAATTTCTCTAACAATTATTCTTGAAATTTTATCACCTTCGGAATATGTTTTTTTTATCCAATTTTTATGTGCATCATAATCCGTTTTAATAAAAATTATTGAAACTCTCTCTTTCCCATCAGAAAAGAAAGCTGATTTATCTACATAAACTATTTTTTTGGGAGTCGTTGTTGTTTTATAAAAACTATAAACCTCTTTCTTGTTTTTATAATAATAACTTATTTCTGACGTTGTATCTTTTGATTTGTAAATAAATCTAGAACTTTCTTTATAATCTCCTTCGTACTTTTCGAGTATCTCTAATGAAAATTTAACATTCTTTACTTCTTTTTTCACTTCTTTGAAAATAGTTTTTCCTGTTCGAGTTTTAGTAGTTATAAGAGTGTCATTGCACTGCTTGTTGTCATATAAAGTTTCTCTTTGCGGATAAAACGACATAGAATATCCACCTTTTCCTTCACTAGTTTTTACTGTTTCTCCTGACTCATTTTCAGGATTACTATATAAATCTTCAATAAGTCGTTTGCTTTTGTCATACTTATAATTCCTATAATCAATCAGTTTGTTATTTATAAAGTGGTCTTGCTTCACTACTAATTCTTTATTAAAATGATTTACATGTTTTTCTATTTCAGAATATTCTGGTCTATAGATATATTTCGAATCAGGAAAAGAAAAGTTAGGTCTAAAATACTGTTTCAAAATCAATGACATTGTATCTTTCTTTTTTCTGGAAATCTCTTCAACTTTATTAATGTCATTGTAATCTACAATTTGAGACAAATCATTTATGCTTTTATTATAGTTTCTTTCTTGAACTAATTTACCTTTCTTAGAATAATAGTACTCGGATAAGGTTAGAACTGTATCATTCTTTTCGTTTTTTATTTGAAATCTAAACTTCTTAAGAATAATTTTCTTTACGCAACCTTTAAAATCGAAATCCCATGTTTTCTTACTGAATTTAACTGCTATTTCATTTTGTGAAAAACTGATTAAAGAGAAAAACAGCGCTGTTAATAGAAAAAATGTTTTTCTCATTTATAACTACCTAATTATCATTACTTTTTTGACTTTCGTCTCTACTCCATCTTGAGCAGAAATAAAAATCATATACACACCAGAAGCCACTTTATATTTACCAAAAGCAGTGGTATCCCATTCAATAGTTCCACCTTGTGAAGTAGTTTCATAGACTAGATTCCCACCAATATCGGTAATTTTTACATTTGCTTTATCGAGTAATCCTGCAATTTTTACTGTTCCTTGATATTCCGGGCGAACTGGATTTGGATACACATAGGCAGCGCTTAAATCATCAGTTGCAGCAGTTGCTGTTCCTTTAAAAGAAATCAAACCCTTTGCAGTAGCTATAAAAACTTCGCCTGTTGCGCTGTTAATATCTATATCATTTATAGTATTACTTGGCAATGGCGAATTATTTATTGTAAAATGATATTTAGTTTCCTGTCCGTTTGGCGAAACTAAAAACAAACCAGAATCAGCGGTACCAATCCATTTATTATTCGCTCCATCTACGGCAATAGTAGTAATAAACTGTTCATAAAGTAGTTCTTGCGCTAGATTATCCTCTAGAATTATTATTGGATTTGCAGTCATTTGGCCCTCTGTTTGGTAACTCCCTACATTTGATAACACTCGTAATCCTTTATTGGTACCAATCCAAAGTTGGCTTTTATTGTCAATCGCAATAGTCCGAACATCTGGTGATGGTAAATTTCCCAATTCGCTTCCTTCGGTAATCACTTTTAAAAGGCCTCCATTTTCATTATACCCAATAACTCCTCTTCTTGAAGCCACCCATTTTGTATTATTTTTATCAATTACCAAACCTCCAAAATTTGTTAACTCAGGAAGTACTGATTGAAAAGATACGCTTTGCCATTGCCCATTTGTTTTAAGAACTTTTAACGCTTTCGTTACCAGATTATTGGTCAACCATAAATTCCCCGCTTTATCATACACAACATTATTAATACGAATATCATTAGGATTATTAGCAATTTCGATATTTTCCAAACCATTAGGAGCGGTATTTTCTGGTGTAAGCAAAATTGTGGGTATATCATTTTCTAATTTTAACAAACCTGAAAAAAAGGAAGAAATATACACTTCATTATTATTGTTAGGATTGATGGCAATATTCGATAATGATTTGGCTCCAAATAATTTTTTATAGGGAATATTTAGCCATCCGTTGTCGTTAAATTTGCTCACTCCATAACTATCTAATGGATAAGGGTTGTAATTGGATGCATAATTCCCATAAACTGCCCATAATACTTTTGATGAAGCTTGAAGGGAAAATATGTTGTTTCTTGAAGGTCCAATAGGTGTTATATTTTCGAATATTGCTGCAGAAGAGAGTAAAGTTGTAATCATTCCATTTTCTTTGGTTCCAATAAAAATTACGTCTCCTATTATTGTAGCACAGGTAAAACTAGGATCGCTTTCTGGAATTTGAGAAGTATTTATTTGGCGCACCAATGCCATTTGATTATTATAAATATAGATACTGTTCAAAGTCGTGACAATCATATAGCCCGCTACCGATCTACTGTCTAAACAAGGTTGGACCAGCTGAATACTTGCCGTAAAAGAATTGGAAACCAAATTAAACTTATGAATGTTACCCGTTGTATTTATAGCATACAATTCTGTACCAAAAGGTGTAACACTTAACCAATTTCCTATTGCTACTGTCGCCCATTGATTGTAGTCGATTAGATTTTGATTGGCAATGGTGGCTCTTCTTATTCCACTATTCGTAGCTGCATAGATAAACCCATTAAATAATGCCGTTTGGTTTACCTTTATTTCAGCACCATTATCACCAATAAAATAAGTATCGCCAAATTGCATGGTAGCCAAACTAAATTGAACTATACCAAAATCACAGGAAACATAAACAAAACCTTCATATTCCATGAAGTGATTGATTTTTTTTATTTCTGATGGAAGTTGTTTGCTAATTATATCAACTACTTTGAGTATGCTACCATCAACTTCATTAATGACTATTATTAATCCATTTTCATAACCTATAATCGTTTTATTGAATTTTGTACTGTGATATACTGCTGATATTGTTTGACCTGAAAGTCCATCTATAGTATTAGTTGTTTTGATTAAGTTTGTTTTACTATCCTTAGAGAATAGAGCATTTTCTGACGCAGCGAAAACAGTAGTTGTAGATTCTGAAACTCCTTTAATTTCATTGTAAGAGAAATAACCTTGCCAAGACAATTTATTTTGGGCAAACCCCATTTGAATAAAAAGTAGAAGTAAAAAATATAGACTATTATTTTTCATTATTTGCATAAAAATTGGTTTACAAATATAGGTCAAACGAAAGTCTTAGCATTTTGTTACCTAAAAAAAAATGCCTTCCACTATTATATTATAAGTGGAAGGCATTTTAAATTATAATAATTTTGTTCTAAACCACACCTTGCGCTAGCATGGCATCAGCTACCTTTACAAATCCAGCAATATTTGCCCCTTTTACATAATCTATGTGTCCCGTTTCATCTGCACCGTATTTTACACACGAAATGTGAATATCGGCCATTATCTCTTTTAATCTATCATCTACTTTTTTAGAAGACCATTTTAATCGCAATGAGTTTTGAGACATTTCAAGCCCCGAAGTTGTAACTCCGCCCGCATTTGAAGCTTTTCCAGGAGCATACAATATTTTAGCTTTTTGAAAAACTACTACTGCTGCTGGCGTAGATGGCATATTTGCGCCTTCGGCAACACAGATACATCCATTTGCTACTAAAGATTTTGCATCTTCATCGTCTAGCTCATTTTGGGTGGCACAAGGCAGAGCAATATCGCATTTTACTCCCCAAGGACGAGCTCCTACAATATATTTGGCATTTGGATATTTGGTCACATAATCCTTAATCGTGCCTCTTAATTCATTTTTAAGTTCCATCACATGAGCTAATTTCTCAGAATCAAATCCATCAGCGTCGTAAACATAACCTAAAGAATCTGAGAGCGCTACCACTTTTCCTCCTAGTTCATTTACTTTTTCAGTTGCATATTGCGCTACGTTTCCAGATCCGGAGATTACAACTATTTTGCCTTTAAAATCGTCGCCTTTTGTAGCAAGCATACTTTGTGCAAAATAAACCGTACCATAACCTGTTGATTGTGTTCTTATTAAAGAACCTCCAAAAGAAATCCCTTTCCCTGTTAAAACTCCTGTAAACTCGTTTTTTATTTTTTTATATTGACCAAACATATAACCTATTTCTCTTGCTCCAACTCCAATATCTCCTGCGGGAACATCTGTATCTGGACCAATATGCCTGCACAATTCATTCATGAAACTTTGACAAAAGCGCATGACTTCAATATCTGATTTCCCCTTTGGATCAAAATTAGCTCCACCTTTTCCACCACCCATTGGTAAAGTGGTTAAGCTATTTTTAAAGGTTTGTTCGAAAGCCAAAAATTTTAGTATACTCAAATTTACTGTAGGATGAAAACGAATTCCTCCTTTGTAGGGTCCAATTGCCGAGTTCATCTGAATGCGATATCCGCGATTAACCTGCGTTCGCCCATTATCATCAATCCAAGGCACACGGAAAATTACAATTCGCTCTGCTTCGACCATCCGTTCTAAAAGCATTTTATTTTGGTACTTCTTATTATTTTCAATAAAAGGGATTACAGCTTCTGCAACTTCTACAACTGCTTGCATAAATTCAGGCTCATTTGGGTTATTTTTAGTAACCTCTTCAATAAAAGTAGCGATGTTTTGTGACATGGGAATTTAGATTATAAACGTTCGAAAAAATGATTTCTTAGCTTTACAAAGATAAGTCACAATCAAAATATTGAAACTGTTTTTTTGTTTTTTCAAAAGAATTCCCCAATCAATAAATAACCTCAAATAAATTTATTCTAAAGTAAAAATCGAATATCTAATATTATGAATTTCGTAATAAAAAGAAAATTACCGTTGCTAGCACAGTAGGTAAAAGAAACTATTTCTTGATCAAATTTGCCAAAAACACACCACAAACTAGCTAAAAAAACTATTACCAAGATAATAAGTTCAGCTCGTTATTGTCCTTAAACAAAAAAAACCTTCTGTCAAAATTATGACAGAAGGTTTCCGTAAAATATAAAGCGTTGTGTTTTACACCACTCCTTGAGCAAGCATCGCATCGGCAACTTTTACGAAACCAGCAATATTAGCACCTTTTACATAGTTCACATAACCTTCGCTATCAGTACCGTATTTTTTACATTGGTTGTGTATTCCCACCATGATTTCTTTTAATCTAGAGTCTACTTCTTCACTCGTCCAGTTTAGACGAATAGAGTTTTGCGTCATCTCCAATCCAGATGCCGCAACACCACCAGCATTAGCAGCTTTACCTGGAGCAAATAATACTTTGGCAGCTAAAAATTCTTTAATAGCACCTAAAGTACTTGGCATATTAGCCGCTTCTGTAACACAAATAACGCCATTAGCGATTAATTTTTTTGCATCTTCTTCAAGCAACTCATTTTGAGTAGCGCAAGGAATTGCAACATCAACCTTTACTTCCCATACACTTCTTCCTTTATGGAAAACAGCATTTGGATATTTTTCTAAATAAGATTCTACTTTATTATCTCCTCTAGCTCTCATTTCAACCATAAAATCTATTTTATCACCAGAGATTCCTTCTTCATCATAAATATAACCATCAGGTCCAGAAATTGTAACTAATTTTCCGCCCAGATCATTAACTTTCAATGCAACTCCCCAAGCTACATTTCCAAATCCTGAAATAGCAACTCTTTTACCTTTGATTGTTTGACCAATAGTCTGCAACATTTGCTCTGTAAAGTATACAACTCCATAACCTGTGGCTTCTGGTCGTATTAAAGAACCTCCATAAGCCAAGCCTTTTCCAGTTAAAACACCTGTAAATTCGTTTTTAATTCTTTTGTATTGGCCAAATAAATAACCAATTTCTCTGGCTCCAACTCCAATATCTCCTGCAGGAACATCTAGTTGTGGACCAATATGTCTGCACAATTCAGTCATAAATGATTGACAAAAACGCATTACTTCACCATCCGATTTTCCTTGTGGATCAAAATCCGACCCTCCTTTTCCTCCGCCCATAGGCAAAGTGGTTAGACTATTTTTGAATACTTGTTCAAATGCTAAAAACTTAAGTACTGATAAATTTACAGTATTATGGAAACGGATACCACCTTTGTATGGTCCAATTGCAGAATTCATCTGAATTCTGAAACCTCTATTTACAAGAATTTCTCCCTTGTCATCTACCCATGGAACACGAAAAATAATAGAACGTTCAGGTTCAACTATTCTAAGTAGTAAATTTTTCCCATCGTATTTTTTTTGCTCAGCAATAAAAGGAATTACCGTTTCGGCAAACTCCCTAACAGCTTGAATGAATTCAGGTTCATTCGGATTTTTGGCTTCAACCTCAGCCATAAAATCATTTATTTTTAGTGACATAGACTAATATATTTAAATTAAGAAAACGATTTCGTAATAGAATACAAATATACATTATAATAAAAATAATCAGAACGAGTTTTTTTAGTTTCTCAATAGAATTATCAATTTATTAAGGATTCATAAACAATTATGTTTTTTACAAACACTTTTAAAGCAAATCACTATAATTTTTATAGGTAAATTGGATTCTGACCTGCTATTTTTATTTTTTATTTATATCTATAATGAATGATGTTTTTATATATTTGTATGGATTTGAAACTTTACTATCTAATGATCAAGCAAATAATACCGTTTTTACTAATTTTTATTGGATTTTCTAATAATTCAAATGCTCAGTTCGA
>CBDUEE010000094.1:0-10222 GCA_965366105.1 uncultured Flavobacterium sp.
ATAGACGTTAATTGTTCATACTGCTCATTACTGATAGCACTTTGATCTATAAAACTTTCTATTTTTGCCTGTATAATCGCAAGTGGCGTTTGCAACTCATGTGAAACATCCTCCGTAAACTGTTTTAAATTTTCGTAATCTGATTTTACTTTGTTGGTCAACTGGGTAATTTCATCTTTTAGTTCTGAAAACTCTAATATATTACTATCCATTAATTGTAATGGTTTATTTGATGCCAGTGAAAAAGCTTTCATTTGTTCTAAATTATAGAAAAAAGGTTTCCACATTTTTAAACTTCTCGCAGTATTAAAATAAAATAAGAATATAAAGACCATAAAAAAGATCAATATATTTGAAGCCACAATTGCTATCAAAATATCTTTAGATTCTACTACTAAATCTCGTATTGTAATTTGATATTTTTGATTATTAATTGTTTCAAATGTAGACAGCTCTCTAAAAAGTTCCATTTCTTTTTGTGAAGGATCAAAAATTATAGTGTCTATTAAAAATTTTGGACGAATAGTATTTACTTTTTTAACTTCTATCAATGGCGGTAAAGAAAATTGATTTTTACCGTTTTTTATAGCATCTACAATTCTAGCTTCAGTAGAATATAGTTCCTCCTCCACTTCAGATTTCAAAATATTTTTAGTATAAAAATAGAATGGAATTGAACTTAAAACAATTAAAACCAATCCAGTTAAAAGAAAAGATTTAGACGTTTTTTGTATAAGATTATTAGTTTTTGCCACGTTTTTAATCGTTTATAAATTTATAACCACTTCCGTATGCTGTTTTAATATATTTTGCACCTTCAACCGTTAATTTTTTACGTAAGTTATTAATATGTACATAAATAAAATCAAAACTATCCAAAAGGTCACTATTATCTCCCCATAAATGCTCGGCAATAATCTCTTTCGAAAGTACCCTACCCTGATTAGAAATGAAGAACAAAAGCAGATCATATTCTTTTCGGGTTAGCTGCATGTCCTTATCATTGATAGAAGCCGTTTTTGATTTTGTATCTATTCTAATTTCATTAAAAGTAATGCATTCATCACCTCCAAATTTACCTCGACGAAGCACAGCATTTATGCGAGAGTTGAGTTCCGCTAAGTGAAATGGTTTTGTAAGATAATCATCAGCACCAAGATCTAATCCTTCTAGTTTATCGTTTAATGAATTATTAGCTGAAATAATGATTACTCCAGCTCTTTTCTTTTGCTGTTTTAGTATTTTTAACACGTTTAGACCACTACCAGAAAGGAGATTAATATCTAATATGATAACGTCATAATCATACATCTCCGCTTTTTCTGAAGCTTCTATATAATCCGAAGCTACCTCACAAATATTCCCATCTCGATGCAAATATTTAGCAATAGATTGTTGTAAATCAATTTCGTCTTCGGCAATTAAATATTTCATCTTTATAATTTAATTGTTCGAAAGTACTTTAAAATTCTATGTAAAATCTAAAGTTCATTGTAATTTGAAAACAAAAAATGTAAAGGAACCAGTTTTATATTTTTTTTTGGATCATCACTCTTAAATTTACAGAACAAATACATACTTAATATTCCAAAACAGTTATAAAAAACCAAAAAAATTATTTCTTTCTCCAGCCAGCAATCCTTATATTTGCAACCTCATTAAAATTGACAGATGAAAATATCCTACAACTGGTTAAAACAATTTATTAAAATAGACTGGAATTCCGAAGAAACAGCAGCTTTACTAACCGATTTAGGTCTTGAAGTAGAAATTGTTGATAAATATCAGTCGGTAAAAGGCGGATTAGAAGGTATCGTTGTAGGACATGTGCTTACTTGTATACAACATCCAGATGCCGACCGTTTGAAGATAACCACAGTTGATTTAGGTAATGGTACTCCTGTACAAATTGTATGTGGTGCTAGTAATATAGCTGCGGGACAAAAAGTGCCTGTGGCAACAATTGGAACTGTATTGTACGACAAAGATGGTGTTGCTTTTACAATCAAAAAAGGAAAAATACGCGGTCAAGAAAGCCACGGAATGATCTGTGCCGAAGATGAATTAGGTCTTGGTGAAAGCCATGACGGAATTATGGTTCTTGATGCTTCTTTAGAACCAGGAACGCCTGCTGCAACCGTTTTCAAAATTGAGAATGATGAAGTTTTCGAAATTGGATTAACACCCAATCGTGCTGATGCCATGAGCCATTTAGGAACGGCTCGTGATTTAAGAGCGGGGATGATACAAAATGGTGCAAGCGTTGAACTAATAACGCCATCTGTAAGTAATTTTAGAGTTGATAAAAGAACTTTGAAAATTGATATTGATGTCAAAGACCCAAAATTGGCTCCCAGATATTGTGGTGTAACTATATCAGGTATCCAAGTTAAGCCTTCCCCTGCTTGGTTACAAAATAGATTGAAATCTATTGGATTAAATCCAAAAAACAATATTGTCGATGTTACTAATTATGTTTTGCATGAATTAGGACAGCCCCTTCACGCTTTTGATGCCTCAAAAATTACTGGTAAAATAATAGTGCAAACCCTTCCTGCTGGAACTAAGTTTGTTACTCTTGATGATGTAGAAAGAACTTTACATGAGGAAGATTTAATGATTTGTGACGAAAAAGGACCTCTATGTATCGCAGGTGTTTTTGGTGGAAAAAAATCTGGAGTTTCAGAGAGTACGAGTTCAATTTTCCTGGAAAGTGCTTATTTTAATCCAGTAAGCATCCGAAAATCAGCTAAAAGACATCAGTTAAATACGGATGCTTCATTCCGATTTGAAAGAGGTATTGATCCTACTATTACTGAATACGCCTTGAAACGTGCTGCTTTATTGATTCAAGAAGTAGCAGGTGGAGAAATAACATCTGATGTAATTGATTTGTATCCTAAAAAAATAGAGGATTTTACCGTGTTTTTAAACTTTAGCAAAGTCGCTAAAATTATTGGCGAGGAATTACCTAATGATACCATAAAAAAAATATTAGTTTCTTTAGATATAAAAGTAAACAGTGTTTCTGATGCTGGTTTGGGATTAACAATTCCTGCTTATCGTGTTGACGTTCAAAGGGAAATAGATGTAATTGAGGAGATTTTAAGAGTTTATGGATACAACAATATCAATTTTTCTGAGAAAGTAAATGCTACGGTATCAAATTCGCCTAGAAACGAAGATTATAAAATACAAAATATAATTGCTACACAATTAAATTCTCAAGGATTTAATGAAATGATGGCAAACTCATTGACTACAGCATTTTACGCTACACTTTCTGAGCAATTAAAAGCTTCCAATAATGTGACAATGCTTAATCCTTTGAGTGCTGATTTAGCAACAATGAGACAGTCCTTATTGTTCTCAGGATTAGAAGCAGTTTCGTATAATATCAATCGCAAAAATGCTGATTTAAAATTATTTGAATTCGGAAAAACATATCATAACTACCTTGCTGGTTATGAAGAGAAAAAACATTTAAGTTTATTCCTTACTGGTAGTAGAAATCAAGAAAGTTGGAATCAAGATCAAAAGCCATCCGATTTCTTTTTATTTAAAGGATATGTAACCGGAATACTTTCTAGATTAGGAATAGCAAAGACTCAGAACATACCATCGAATTCAGATGTCTTTTCAGAAGGAATTGCTATTGCAAATGGAAACGAAACAATAGTTGAATTGGGAGTGGTGAAAAAGTCAATTTTAAAACATTTTGGAATTAAACAAGAGGTGTTTTATGCTGATTTTAATTGGGCACTAATTTTAAAATTAATTGCAACTAAAATAAAATATACTGAAATTCCTAAGTATCCTGAAGTGCGTCGTGATTTAGCTTTACTGATTGATCAAAGCGTAAACTATGAAAGCATTCATAACTTAGCGAAACAAACAGAAAAAACTTTACTAAAAGACATCAATTTATTTGATGTTTACGAAGGACAAAATCTTCCAGAAGGTAAAAAATCATACGCATTGAGTTTCACAATTCAAGATAATTCAAAAACATTGACCGATGCTCAAATTGATAAAATTATGAGTAAATTGCAAAATAATTTTGAATCGGAACTTGGTGCTAGTTTAAGATAATTTTTTTTTTTTGAAATCTCATCTCGCTTTTAGCGGATGAGATTTTTTTTATACAAAAAAGGCTCTGCAAAATTGCAGAGCCTTTTTAATTAACAAAAAATCAAACCTATTATCAAAAATTAACTTTTTGGCAATACTACTGCATCAACTACGTGGATAACACCATTTGATTGGTTCACATCTGCAATAGTAACTTTAGCACTTTTTCCATTTTCATCTGTTATATACAAATCTTTTCCTTTCATCCATGCAGTCAAAGTACCACCACTAACTGTTTTCAAAGTTGCTTTCCCTTTTCCCATTTTAATAGCTTTTGCTATATCAGATGAATTCATTTTTCCTGCAACAACATGATACGTTAATATAGTTTGTAACATTTTAAGATTTTCTGGCTTCAATAAAGTCTCTACTGTTCCTTTTGGTAATTTATCAAACGCTGCATTTGTTGGGGCAAAAACGGTGAATGGACCTTTACTTTGTAAGGTTTCTACTAAACCTGCTGCTTTTACAGCCGCTACAAGTGTGGTGTGATCTTTAGAGTTTATTGCATTTTCTACAATATTTTTTGTTGGATACATAGCTGCTCCGCCAACCATAACTGTTTTTTGTGCAAATGAAGTTGCTCCAAATACTAATGCAATTAATGCAACTGATAATAATTTTCTAGTTTTCATAATATCTATTTTTTAAAGTAATATAAAGTCATTTACGCAAATGGATTAGTTTTGGTTTTAAAAAAGTATTTTATTTTAACAATAGTTTTAAAAATAATTTCATATTGCTGATTATCAAATAATTATGTAAAATAAAAAAAGCAATGAAATTTAAAATTTTATTGCTTTTTTTATTACGATACTAGAAAAATTTTAAATATTATAAATCCTTAATCACAAATTCACTCCTTCTATTTAATTCGTGTTGTTCTTCGTCACAAGAATCCTCTGGAATGCATTTTATAATTGGCACAGATTCTCCATATCCTTTAGAAATAAGTCTATTTTTTGAAATTCCTTGTTCTAAAATATAATTTCTCGTAGCATCTGCTCTTTTTTGAGAAAGATCAGCATTAAATTTTGCATTTCCGCGATTATCAGTATGCGAACCAATTTCGACTATCATTTCTGGATATTTGCTCATCAATGCAACAATACGGTTTAAGATTTTTTTAGATTCTTTTCGAATGTACCACATGTTATAATCAAAATAGATTGGATCAGTTTTGATTATTAATCTATTTTTATCTTTTATAACATCCTTTTCCATTGCCATAATCGAAGCTGTTTTTTCTTTTTTCTTGGCAACAACTAATTCTAAAGCTTTTTTCTCAGCGACTATTTTATCACTTTTTAACTTTTGGGTAGTTGCAATTGCTTCAAGTCTTTTAGACTCCAATGCTATTGCAGCATCTATTTTATTTTGTTTTAAAGCAATGACTTCTGCGTTTTTTTTCTCTTTAACTGCAATCGCATCTGCTTTTTTCTTCTGTTCAAATGCTACTAATTCAGCTGCTTTTAATTCTTGGGCAAAAAGCAAGTCAGCAGCTTTCTGATTATCTAAAGCTATTTGATTTTCTTTTTCTATTATTTCTATAGATCGAATTGCCATTGAGCCCTCATTAGATTTTTCTCTTTCTGATGAAATTTGAAGTTTTCTTGTATTCTCAGTATAATTTTCTTTGGTAACTAATAAAGAATAATCCATTTCACATTCGACAGTAAAACTAAATTTTCCATCAATAGAAGTAAATGTTTTATTGATTTCCTGATTCGATCCATTTTTAAGTACTACAAGAGCGTTTTGTATCACTAAATGTGAATCAATATCTGTAATTTCACCAGCAATGTATTGTTTACAGTCTTCAATAATTAAGTCTTTAATTTCTTTTAAAGAATAAATGTCATCTTTGCCCTTACCTCCTATTCTATCAGAGGAAAAGTAACCTTGTTTAGAATCAGAATCTATATAAAAAGCAAAATCATCAAATCCTGAATTTACAGGTAGTCCTACATTTGATGGCGTAGAATAAGTCGAACCTTCTTGTTCTGAAACAAAAATATCCAATGCACCAAAACCTTCATGACCATTTGAAGAAAAATACAATTTGTTGTCTTTTGAAATGAAAGGGAACTGTTCTCTTTTTGAAGTATTAATTTTATCTCCTAAATTTACTGGTTTTCCGTAATTCAATCCATTTATAGAAACACTAAAAATATCAAATGAGCCGAATGTTCCTGGCATATCCGAAGCAAAATACAATATTTTTTCATCAGGACTCAAAGCAGGATGTTCTGTAGAATAGTTAGGGTTATTAAAAGGTAATGAGACTATATTTGTCCATTTATTATTAATCAATTCCGCTTTAAAAATTTGAATATTTGAAATTTTTTCTAAATTCTTCTCTCTTTTACCATTGCTAGAATTATTGCGGGTAAAATACATTGTTTTACCATCTTTAGTAAAAACAGCATTAGATTCATGCATATTTGATTTTAAATCTCTTGAAAAATAATTGGTAACAGAATCATTTGCGATCACATTTTTTAATGGAATACTAACTAAATTTAAGTAGGATTCATTATTCCACTTATAGGTTTTATCAAATAGATTTGGTTTCTTTTTAACAGCGGCAAACACTAAATTATCACCAAAAACTACACCACCAAATTCTGAATTCACGGTATTGATTAGCATATTCTGAATAACAAATCTTTGTCCAATAGCTGTAATATTTTTTAAGGTTTTAATATTTTTATCTAGTTTTTCAACGGCCGCTATATTTTTAGATTTTAAATAAAATTTTCGTAAAATAGTATTTGCTTCATCATATTTTCCTTTAGCTTTCAATGTTTGAGCATATCTAAAATAAAAGTCTTCATCGAGATCGTTGTTATCATTTAAAAGAGCATATTGAACTAATGCTTTATCATATTGATTGGTATAATAGTAACAATCCCCTAAGTTTTTAATTAGAGAACTATTTTGGTTTTTTAAACTCATTTTTTCATACAAAGGAATAGCAGCACTATAATACGTTTTTTCGAACAAGCGATTTGCTCTTTGCAAATCCTGTTGCTGCGCTTGTATATATTGAATTGAAAATAGGATTAGGAGTATATAAATTCTTTTCATGTTGGGTTACTATTTATTAAGGAGCTTAATGTCATTATTTTGGAATAAAATAAAAATTTTATTTTTAGAAGAATCTAGGTGATTTATCATACCCTTTGCCTAGAAAATCTAAATTAAACAAGAATACAATTTCATGGGAACCTGAATTAAACTGACTTAGATTTGAAATGGTATAATCATAGGAATAACCAATTTTAAAACTAGGAGTCACATTAACGTTCATTAATATACTTACTGCGTCATTAAGTCGATAAGCAGCTCCAAGTTCGAACTTTTCATTATACAATACATTTGCTGTTACATCAACTGATACTGGAGCACCTTTTACAAAGATTGCCATAAAAGCGGGTTTCAGTTTAAAGTCTTGACTAATATCAAAAACATAACCTCCTGTAAAATAGGTATGAATCTCCCTAGTACCAAAGGAATTAATAGATGACGTTGAATTTATATGTTTTGAAGAAAGTAAATTAGGAGCTGACAATCCTATATAATAATTATCTGTAAAATAGTAAGCACCTACTCCAATATTAGGTACTGTTTCATTAACATTATCTAAAAATGCATTATCTGTAGAGACATCTCCACTATTTAATTTAAAACCATTAAAGTTGGTACTTATAGAACTAAATCCAGCTTTTAAGCCAAAGGAAAGTTTTTGTTTTTGATCTAATTGTATGTTGTAGGCAAAGTCAGCATAGAAATTAGTTTCCTTTTTGGCTCCATCACCAATATCATCTGAAATTAAAGAAAAACCACCTTCAATTTTGTCATTTAAAGGCGTATGAGCAAATAGTGTCATAGTTTTTGGTGCACCTTTAATTCCTGACCATTGGTACCGATACATACTTCCTACATTAAGTATGGAAGGAGTTGCCGTTGTATAAGCAGGATTTATTACACTCATATTGCTCATATACTGTGTAAAATGAGGATCTTGCTGAGCTGTTACCTTTAGTATAGAAAGGAAAAAAAACACAAAGAGTATTATTTTCTTCATTAGAATAAATTTAATAAGTAAAAAAAAAGGTTATCGGTTTAAATAAAGTTGTCCTTGTTTTGGAGATAAGTTGTCTTTATTATAATTGATAATATAAAAATATACTCCTGTTGGTGCGTCTCCATTTATAAAACTTGAATTAGAATTTTTTCCATCCCAAGCAGCTTTATTTATGTTTCCTTTAAATAATATACTTCCGTACCTATTAAATATTTCTAATGAGTAATTAGGAAACAAAAATTCAATATCTATAATCTGAAACGTGTCATTTATACCGTCACCATTTGGCGAAAAACCATCAGGAATAGCTAAACCATCCGGTGTAATATTACATGAAGTCAATGAAACAGTTACTTCTAAGGGAAGTGAGATGCATTGAGTAGTTGCATTATAACTAATTCCGTAATAGGTTGATCCTTCTACGAGTATGTCAGTATTACTCAATGCTATGCCGTTTATGGGTGCAGTATACCAAGTTAAATTTCCTATATAGTTGGTATTATCTGATAATTTTTGAATTGTGGGTTTGTCTGCACCACAAAAAAGCTGTCCATTTGAATTTAAGATTGGAGTTGGTACATTATTTATCAAAACACTAATTGATGTTGCATTAGACTCACAACCCGTAACAGTATTTACTTCTCTTAGATAATAATTTGCAGTAACCAAAAGTTTATTGTTTTGTAATGGTGTTGTACTAGTAGGAGAATCATACCATTTATATTGTAAACCGTTTGGTACTAAGTTGGCAATTGTCTTTAAATTTTCTTTACAAAATTCTTGATTGTATGCTACAGGATTATTAGGAATGGGAAATATTGTAAAATTTTTAGAAATAGAATTTATCACTGCAGAACAACCAGTTGTTAAATTTGATATATCATTTATAATTAATGTGTAAGTACCTAAAACATTAACAGTTGAGCCAGCTATTGTAAAATTAGTGCTTCCAGCAGTTACAACTAGCGATCCGCTTTGTAAATTAATTGTATTTCCCGCAGCTGATACAGTATAAGTAAAAGCAACGTTTGTTAAAGTACCCATTCCTGTAATAGCGACATTTAAAGGTTGATTTGGACAACCATCTTTGACTGTAACAGCTAGATTAGAAACATTTGGAGGACTATTTACTGTAAAATTAATTACTTTATTCATAGACAATGGGCAAACGTCTGCACTATTAGTAATAGCAGATAATGTAAAAGTGGTTAACCCTGCATTAGGTAAATCCGTTGCTAGAATATCAAAATTAACATTTCCACCTACAACAGTTAATGGAATCGTTTTTAAAGTAACAGAATTTGTACCAGATACTGAATAACTAATATCGATTGTATTCAACATTCCTAAACCTGTTAATTCAACTTTAGCTGATTGTCCCAAACAGATATCTTTTATAATTACATTCAAATTTGATATTTCAGGCAGAGATTTTATGTTAAAAGGTTTATTCAGTGTTGAAGTGCTAGAACAGTTAGTATTTGCATTAGTGATATTAGTAATTACAATTGTAGTGGAACCTGAATTAGGAACCAGATTTGCAGGAATTGAAAACGAGCCTACTCCGCCAGTAATATTTAGAACAGCTGGTATTGCCGTAGCTACATTTTTTCCAGTTAAATTATAAAGAAGATTATAATTCCCATCAGTTAAATTTGAAGGTCCTCCAAAATCAACAGTTACAACAGACAAAGGACATACTGTAGCAATTGTCAAAGTAGCATTATTTATTTGTGGTGAAGTATTAATGGATATAGTAGCTGGTACTAATTCGGATTGGCAACCAGTTATCAGATTTGTTTCTTTCACATAATAAATTCCAGTAACTAAAGAAGTACTGCTCGCTAATGGTGCAGTACTCGTCAATGAATCAAACCATTGGTATTGATTGCCTTGAGGCATTAAACTCGCAACAGTTGCATTACTAGAACTACAAAATGATAAAATCGTTGTAAATGGATTTGGTAGTGCATGAACAGTGAAAATTACCGATTTATTTAA
>CBDUEE010000095.1:0-10218 GCA_965366105.1 uncultured Flavobacterium sp.
GGGTTTATGAGGAAGAATTTGCTTTTGTAAAAGCTTTTGATTGGAGTGCTGATAGTAAAAAAGTAGCTTACATTCGTTTTGACGAAAGTAAAGTACCAGAATTTTCGATGTCGATGTTTGGAAAAGATTTGTATCCAACTATAGAGACTTTTAAATACCCAAAAGCAGGAGAAAAGAATGCAATCGTTTCTTTGCATATTTATGATGTAAACTCAAATGCTGTAAAAAACATCAACTTAGGGAACTATACTGATTTCTATATTGCTAGAATGAAATGGACTAATGATGCCAATACATTATCTGCTCAGGTATTAAATCGCCATCAAAATAATTTAGATCTAGTGTTTGTAAATGGAGATACAGGAATTGCAAAAGTGGTTTTGAACGAAAAAGACAAAGCGTATGTTGATGTAACAGACAATTTAACGTTTCTAAAAGACAATAGTTTTATCTGGACATCAGAAAAAGATGGTTTCAATCATATTTATTTATATGATAAAAGCGGAAAGTTAAAAAATCAAGTGACTAAGGGAAAATGGGACGTTACCGAATATTATGGATTAGATGAAAAGACAAATACAGTATTTTATCAATCTGTAGAAAATGGCTCTATCAATAGAGATGTTTATAGAATAAGTCTTGAGGGTAAAAATAAAATGCGTTTGTCTAAAGAAATGGGAACTACGAAAGCGACTTTCAGTCCTAATTTTCAATTCTATATTAGTACATTTTCTAGCGCATCTCAGCCAACAAAATATAGTTTGAACGAATCAAAATTAGGTAAAGAAATCAAAGTTATTCAAAATAATGATGCTCTTAGTGTTAAATTAAAAGGATACGATTTACCAGCTAAAGAGTTTTTTGTTTTAAAAACGGATAAAGGAAATGAATTGAACGCATGGATGATTAAACCTAAAGATTTTGATGCTTCAAAAAAATATCCAGTATTTATGTTTCAGTATTCAGGTCCTGGATCACAACAAGTAGCTAACAGTTGGATTAATTCTAATGACTATTGGTTTATGATGTTAGCACAACAAGGATACATTGTAGCTTGTGTAGACGGAAGAGGAACGGGTTATAAAGGAGCAGAATTTAAAAAAGTAACTCAACTTGAATTAGGTAAGTACGAGGTAGAAGATCAAATTGATGCTGCAAAAGTTATAGGGAATTATTCATTTGTAGATAAATCTAGAATCGGTATATTTGGCTGGTCTTATGGTGGTTTTATGGCTTCTAATTGTCTTCTGAAAGGGAATGATGTTTTTAAAATGGCAATTGCAGTGGCTCCAGTAACCAACTGGCGTTTTTATGATAGCGTATACACAGAACGTTATATGACAACACCTCAAGAAAATGCAAGCGGATACGATCAAAACTCACCAATTAATCATGTAGATAAATTAAAAGGTAAGTTTCTTTTGATACACGGATCAGGAGATGATAATGTGCACGTTCAAAATTCTATGCAAATGATGGAAGCTTTGATTCAAGCCAATAAACAATTTGATTCGCAAATTTACCCAGACAACAATCATGGTATTTATGGCGGTAACACCAGAATACAGTTGTATACAAAAATGACTAATTACATCAAAGAGAATTTATAATAAATTAATATCAATAATATAAAAAATGAGTGAAATAGCAGTAAAGTCAGGACATCCTAAAGGCCTTTGGGTATTATTTGGAACAGAAATGTGGGAGCGTTTCAATTTCTACGGAATGAGAGCAATCTTAACATTATTTATGATTAATGCTCTTATGATGAAAGAGGCTGATGCCTCAATTATTTATGGAGGATTTTTAGGACTTTGTTATTTAACACCAATGTTAGGAGGTTTTGTTGCAGATCGATTTTTTGGAAATAGAAATTGTATTCTACTCGGAGGACTAATGATGGCTGTTGGACAGTTTTTACTGTTTTTTAGCGCAAGTATATTTGATGCTAATTTAAATCTAGCAACGACTTTAATGTGGTCAGCATTAGGGATAATTATTTTTGGTAATGGATTCTTTAAACCAAATATTTCCTCAATGGTGGGAAGTTTATATCCAAAACAAGAAAAAAGCAAATTAGATACTGCTTTTACAATATTTTACATGGGTATTAATTTAGGTGCTTTTCTAGGTCAATTGATTTGTCCACTTGTAGGAGATGTTAAAGATGTTGGCGGAATTAGAGATATTCACGCTTTCAAATGGGGATTTTTAGCAGCTGCAATTGCAATGCTAGTGGGTACTTTAGTGTTCTATTTCTTGAAAAACAAATATGTAGTTACTCCAGAAGGAAAGCCATTAGGTGGTTTGCCATCTCAAAATGATGGTTCAGAATATGAAGAAGGTGAGGCGCAACAAGCTGTTTTCACTAAAAAATCTTTAGTTATCTCTGCGATAGCTTTCGTTACTCTATTCTTTGTTTTTAGATATATTCTAGGTGGAGAAAATTTTGTAAAAACCATAATTTATCCTATAATTTATGCAAGTGGATTAACCTTAGCAGGATTAATAGTTTCAGATAGTTCGTTAACAAAAATAGAAAGAGACAGGATTTTCGTTATTTATATTGTAGCTTTCTTTATTATCTTCTTTTGGGCGGCTTTCGAACAGGCTGGATCATCTTTAACTTTTATTGCAGATAATCAAACGGATAGAAATTTCTTTGGTTGGAATATGCCACCATCAATGGTTCAGATATTTAATGGTGCTTTTGTTTTTGCTTTTGCTTTCCCATTTAGTATACTATGGGATAAATTGAGAGAATCTGGAAAAGAACCAATTTCACCTGTTAAACAAGCAATAGGTTTAGCATTAATCGCTTTAAGTTATTTAATATTAGCATATAATGTAAAAGATTTAGGAAATAGCGGTTTGTTAGCTATTAAGTGGCTTATTCTTTTGTATTTAATTCAAACTTTTGCTGAATTATGTTTGTCACCAATAGGACTTTCTCTAGTAGGGAAGTTATCTCCAAAACGTTTTTCTTCTTTATTATTTGGTGTGTTTTTCTTATCCAATGCAGCGGGTTACGCATTGGCAGGAACTTTAGGCTCTATTCTTCCTGCTACAGGAGATAAGTTTTTGAAAGCAAAAGAACTAGGTATAGATTTAGAAGGTTTGTTAAATAAGACATTTACAGCCTCTCCAGAACAGTTAGTTATTTTAGAGAAAGCACAAATAAGTCCTTCAAATCCTATTTTTGCTGGCTTTGAAATTCATAATCTTTTCGAATTTTTCATGGTATTCGTAGTTCTCTGCGGACTGGCAGCAGTAGTTTTATTTGCTCTAACGCCAGTATTAAAGAAAATGATGCACGGTGTGCGATAATATTTGATTCCTTAAATCTATTACCTAGTCAATTTATTTGACTAGGTAATTTTTAATTTTAATCCTATTCTAAATTATGTGGAAAAATCATCCAAAGGCATTGCCATTCCTCTTTCTTTCTGAAATGTGGGAACGTTTCGGTTATTATTTAATGATCGGAATTTTTACTTTATATTTAAAAGATGTAGAATCTGGATTTGCTATGACCGAAAAAGAAGCTTCCGATTTATATGGAACTTTCATAGCTCTTGTTTTTTTAACTCCGTTTATTGGGGGTTTAATTGCTGATAGATATTTGGGGTATAAAAAATCTATTGTCATAGGTGGTTTAATGATGGGTTTAGGTTACTTTATGATGGGAATTCATAGTTTAACGATGTTATATGTTGCCATGACACTAGTTATAGTGGGTAACGGATTTTTTAAACCTAATATTTCTACACTTTTAGGTAATTTCTATGACGAAGAAAGATTCAAGGATAAGAAAGATGAAGGATACAACATCTTCTATATGGGAATCAATGTAGGTGCTTTTATTTGTAATTTCTTTGGTGCTGCACTTCAAATACTTTTAGGATGGCAATATGCTTTTATGGCTGCGGGCTTAGGAATGTTTGTTGGTGTTATGGTTTTCCTTTTAGGAACAAAACATTATGGCGATAAAACCGAGAAAAAAGGAATTCAAGAAGGCGATATGCCATTTTCAAAAATTATATTATTTGTTCTGCTTCCTTCGGTTGTATTTGGTGTTATTGGTTGGTTAATCAAAGGGGTAGCTTCTGACGCAAATTTAGACAGTGCTGTTTTTGGTTCTGATAGTACCGATGCATTCATTTTTGCTTGTATTCCCGTTGTTTATTTTTACGGAAGTTTATATTTTAAAGCAAAAGTTGAAGAAAAGAGACAAATAGGTGCATTGCTTTCAATTTTTGCTGTTGTTATTTTATTTTGGGCAGTTTTTAAATTGAATGGTTCTGCATTAACAACTTGGGCAGATCGATATACGGACAGAGAAATTACAGGAACTACAAAAGCAGTTTTTAATGGATTGAAATTGTCTAAAGAAGTAGATTATAAAAAAGAATCGACGGAACTTTATGATGCTAGTTTTAGATTGCAAAAAGAAAATGGAAAAGTTGTAAAGGCAGTAGATTATCCAATTTACTTTAGAAACGTAGCCGAAGACAAAAAGCCTGTCGAAGGTTCGAAAGTAACGATTTGGGCGACAAATTTAAGTCAATCCATTAATCCTGGTTGGGTAATTATTTTGACACCTTTGATAGTTGCATTTTTCACTTTTTTAAGAAGTAGAAAAAAAGAGCCTTCAACACCAACAAAAATTGCATTCGGACTATTGATTTCTGCATTATCAGTATTGGTTATGGTTGCGGCAGTGCATATTGGAGGTAACGGAACTGAAAAAGTATCTGTTTGGTGGCTTGTTGCTAATTACGGGATTATAACTATTGGAGAATTATTTTTGAGTCCAATGGGATTGTCCATTGTATCAAAATTATCTCCAAAAAATATTACGGCTTTAATGATGGGTGGCTGGTTCTTATCCACATCAATAGGAAATAAATTAAGTGGAGTTCTTGCAAGTATGTGGGACACTTATGAAGATAAAGCTAATTTCTTTTGGATAAATTTCAGCCTATTGATGTTTGCAACAGTATTAATGTTTGCTTTGGTCAAAAATTTGAATAAAGTGATGAAAGATCACGGGATAAATTAAATCAAATGGGAAATAACTTAACAATAGAACAAATACAGAATTTTGAGGGAAAATATCCAAAACAACTTTGGTATTTGTTTATAGTTGAAATGTGGGAACGTTTTTGTTTCTACGGAATGCGAGGAGTACTTACTTTTTTTATGGTAGATCAGTTGCTGTTAAAAGATGCTGCTGCAAACTTGCAATACGGGGCAATACAAGCATTTGTATATGCCTTTACATTTATAGGTGGGATTTTTGCCGATAAAATTTTGGGATTCAAAAAGTCTCTATTTTTTGGTGGAATTGTAATGATTATCGGTAATTTACTGATCGCTTTTTCTCCTCAAACTTTATTTTATTACGGAATTGCCTTTTCTATAATTGGAACGGGATTTTTTAAGCCCAATATTTCCTCGATGGTAGGGGAATTGTATCATGAAAAAGATCCAAGACGTGATGCGGGTTATGGTATGTTCTATGCTGGAATCAACATTGGTGGATTATTTGGAGGTGCGTTGTGTATTTATTTAGGGAAATACTATTCTTGGAACTTATGTTTCCTTGCCGCAGCAATAGTAATGATTTTTGGATTGGTTACTTTTCTTTTTACAAAGAAACATTTAGGACCAATTGGTGATTCTCCGTTACTGGCTCTACCGGACAACAAAAGAAAAATTCGTGAAATCACTGTTTATATAGGATCATTGTTAAGTATTCCATTAATTTTTATAATGGTAAAGAACACAGATTATACAGATTATTTCATGTACACAATAGGAATAATTGCTGTTTCCTATTTTGCTTATGAATTGTTTAATTTAGGAGAGGTAAAGTTGCAAAAGAAACTATTCGCTGCCTTTTTATTTATCTTTTTCTACTTTTTATTTAATGCTATTTATGAACAAAGTGGTGGATCACTATCGCTTTTTGCAAAAGATAATTTAAATCATAATTTGTTAGGATTTACTATTGATCCCAATGTGGTAAACAACAGTTCGAACACCTTGTTTGTTGTACTATTAAGTCCCTTAATCGGATTGCTTTGGCTCTGGTTGGCCAAAAAGAAGTTAGAACCCAATACATTAATAAAATTCGGTATAGGGTTTTTATTTCTTTCCGCTTCGTTTTACTTATTCTATTATACTAAGTTTTTTGCAAATGTGGAAGGGATTACTTCTTTAAACCTATTTGCTTTTGCTTACTTTGTAACAACAATTGGTGAGCTTTGTCTTGGTCCAATCGGCATGTCAATCATTACGAAATTATCTCCAAAAAAATTGTTTGGAATGATGATGGGATTGTGGTTTTTAGCAAGTGCTTTTGGTCAATTAGCAGCAGGGAAATTAGGTGCTGCAATTTCGCAATCAAATAACGGAACAACCTTGATGTCTAAACTTCAATCCTACACCGATGGTTATTATCAGTTAGCAATTTATTCACTAGTTGCAGGAATAATTTTGATTGCTATCTCTCCATTAATCAAAAAATTAATGCAAGAAGTCAAGTAAGTGTTTTTTACGGCATTATATTTGAAAATGTTTTAAATTAAAATCATAAGATGAAAAAAATTATAATCGCTCTGTTATTATTTGCAGGTTCATTTGCCGCTGAAGCACAAGAATTAGTTTGGGAAACCAATGTCAATAAGGCAATGGAAGTTTCTAGAAAAACCAAGAAACCATTACTGTTATTTTTTACAGGTAGTGATTGGTGTGGTTGGTGTATTCGTTTGCAAAAAGAAGTTTTGCAAACTCCTGAATTTGCAAAATGGGCAAAAGAAAAAGTAGTATTAGTTGAATTGGATTATCCAAGAAGAAGTACCCAAACACCAGAAATAAAAAAACAGAACAATGAATTGCAACAAGCTTTTGGAATTCAAGGCTTTCCAACGATTGTATTTGCAAATAGCAGTACAAAAAACGGCAAAGTAAATTTTGAAGGTATAGGAAGTACCGGTTACGTAGCAGGTGGGCCATTAGCATGGTTAGAAGTAGCGGATAAAATTATTAAACCAAAATTATAGTTTTTTATTGCATATTGTTTTTATTTTGTTACTTTTAGTGCAATAATAACAATGTTATTTATAATTGTTTCTAAGAATAATTATAATTTAAAAAGTAAACTTAATGGGTAAAAAATTATTTTTGTCGTTGATGCTGTTGCTCTCGTTAAGCATAGAAGCTCAGGTTTTGAATTGGAATACAGATATTAGCAATGCAATTACAGTTAGTAAAGAGCAAAAAAAGCCAATGTTGATTTTGTTTACAGACAATAATGTGAATAAGATTTTGGAATCCCAAATATTAGAAACATTAGATTTTGCTCTTTGGTCAAGAGATAATGTTATTTTGGTAAAACTGGATTTGACTAATAATTCTTCAAATGAAAATATTGAACGCAATCAGTCGCTAAAAACTGCATTTGGAGTTCAGGAATTGCCAGAAATTTGTTTTTCAAACGCAGTTACTAGAAAAAATAAGATTAGTTACCGTTTATTAGGTAAAATCGGGTACAAGCCTGGAGGAGTAAAGTCTTGGATTGCTGCATGTGATAAAATTTTAACTGCTACATCTGAAGAAGAAGAAGAGTAATTTCAATTTAATGTATAAAATCCCTTTTCACCAGTTGAGTGAAAAGGGATTTTATGTTTTTTACAACTTGCTTTCCAGTATTTCTGAATACTTTTATAATTTGAAGCATCTGCCACGACTATTTTTGGTTTTAAATTTTGCAAAATTCGGTCTAAATTTATCTTAGAAGATTCTGTAAGTATAAGGATATCAGTTGTCTTGTTTTTTGGATAAATTCCTGAACTATCTAATATAAATACTTTTTTACCCTTAAAATAAATTAAATTCTTCAATTCTATTTTTTGTTTTAATGTGCTTAAATTACCGATGCAATATAATTTTAAAAGATTGTTTTTCGTAGCTGTTTTTAGAACACTGTCTTTAGCGTAAAGCAATATATTTCCTCCAACTCTTTCTGCAATAAGAGTGTTTTTTTTATTGTTAAAAATTACTAATTCTTGTTCGCTGGTACTATTCCAATATATTTTTAAATAAGAAAATTGAAGAATGATTACGCATAAAAAAACTGAAATTAATTTGTTAAAACTTGGTTTTTTGAACCAAACAATAAGAGTTAATAGTAACAGATAGCTGCTTACAAGCAAATAAAAATGAAATGGGATGTCCTGAATTATAAACTGCTCTAAGGAAGCTATCGTGTTTATTATCTTGTTTAAAAAATAAATACTCCACTCCAGTAGTTTAGAAATAAAAACTGGGATTATATTGAAAGCAGCTAAAACCATCACTAATACACCTAAAGCCATTATAATGCCAAGACCAGGTAATATAATTAAATTTGTAATGAAAAATAAACCCGGAAACTGATGAAAGTAATAAATACTCAGTGGCAAAGTGCCTATTTGTGCTGCAAATGAAACGGTTAAAATACTCCATCCATATTTCGAAATTTTATTTTTAGGAGACCAAAGTGTTGATAATAGTGGTTGAAGCCATACTATGAAAAATAAGGCTACATAGCTCAACTGAAATCCTACATCAAATAGAAAGGATGGTTCAAAGAGCAATATAAGAAGTATAGAAACCAATAGCGTGTGGTATATATTGACACTTCTTCGTAGATGATTTCCTATTGCTACAAATGAAAACATAGTGACCGATCGAATAACTGACGGTGCTAAACCTGCAATAACTCCAAATAGAAATAAGGATAGAATAATAATACTTAGTTTAATTAACGAGCCACGCCTAGTGTTAGGGATTGGTTTAAGTATAAAATGTACAAAAAGTAAAATATAACCAATATGTAAACCTGATACAGATAAAATATGAATAGCGCCAGCATATTGATAATCTCGAATAATCTCCGGAGAAATATCTTGTTGTTGCCCCATAATCAATGCCATGGCAACATATAATTCGTTTTTATTAAAGTTGTTTTTTTCTAGATTTCGAATAATTCTAGATCTTAATTTTGAGGAATAATACCAAATGTTCTTTTGTATCTCAGCCCCAATTTTTATTTGATCAACTTCTGCATAGAGATGGGCATAGATTTGCTTATTTTCAAGATATTTAGTGTAATTGAATTGATTTGGATTGCTTGGAGGTTTGTTTTTAGTCAAAGTTCCCTTTATTAATAAAGAGGTTCCAATTTCTAAATCATGATTTATACTGTCTTTTTGTATATTAAGTATGATTTTTCCTGTTTGTTCTTTAGTATCGATGCGGTTTATAATTGCGATGTATCGATCACTAAATTTGGATTTTTTTAGTTTTTCTCTAATTGTAATATTTATCGAATGTGGTTGTTCGAATGCAGTTGTGTTGTGTATGTAATTGTTTTTTTGGAAATAATCAGTATGAGCAATTTGGTTCGTAATTCCAATTATAAATGTTAGCATGTAGGTTGCTAAACCAAAATAAACAGAGGATTTACTTTTGTTAAAGTAATAAAGTAAACAAAAAACAGTAATAGATAGGATAAGAAGAAAGAAAACAATCTGAAAAGAGGGGCGTGTATAATAAGCAAAAAGTAACCCTAACACAAAAGTAATGGTTATTCTTGCTAAAGGGAATTGTAGTACTTTCATAACTCTAAAGTACATATTTTCAGCAAGAAACGATTTTATTTGTGTGTTTTTTTTTGTTAAGTGTTTTTTATTTTATTTTATAAAATTCGATTAATTTGAACAAGTGTATTTTTATAGTAGGCTTCTTTGGTCGAGGAAATGATCACTCCTTTTGAAGTGGATGAATGGATGAATTTTATTTCTTCGCCGGTTACTTCAATTACAATCCCAACGTGATTTATTTGCTTGTTTTTATTTGTTTTAAAAAATATTAAATCTCCTTTTTGAACTTGTTCTCTTTTTTGATTTAGAACAACACCTATTTTGGATTGCTCAAATGAATTGCGGGGTAAAACTATATTTTCTGAATTAAAAACGGTGTACATTAAGCCGGAACAGTCAAATCCATCTTTTGTAATGCCTCCATATTTATATTTCGCACCAATATTTTCTTTTGCCACATCTGTTAATTGATCCGCTAATCGATTTGTTTTTCTTTTTTCGGAACGGGTCAATTTATCATTCGACTCTCCTTTTCTTGAACTGATAATAGGCGACGTAGATTTACAAG
>CBDUEE010000096.1:0-10165 GCA_965366105.1 uncultured Flavobacterium sp.
TTAGAGAGAAATTGCTGTCCATAGAGATATCTGAATAGTCGGCTTTTAAATAAGGCTTGGAATGTTAAAAAAATTATAGTCAGGAATCTTTGTGAGCAAGGTCCTGAAGCTTCTATAACAAATCCGCACTAAATTTTGAAAGGATATATATATCTGCACAATGGCAGAATTTTCAATTGCAGCAAGTTTCATTTTCACTAAGAAATTCTATCTTAGCAAAGAGGACTCAATGTCCTTTAAACTTTGATACCGACTGAAGATTACAGGCAAAACTTTAATTAAGTACCTATACCAAATCGCAATAAAAAATCACAACTATACAAATATGAAATCAAAGAAAATAATTTACTTAGGAACACTTTTTTTATTAGTTGCAACAATTTTTTCTTGCAGAACAATCCCTGAAAATGTAACAGCGGTTAAGCCATTTTACAAAGAAAAATATCTTGGAAAATGGTATGAAATTGCAAGGTTAGATTTTATTTTCGAGAAGAATCTTAATAATACAACAGCAGAATATTCTTTGAGGAAAGATGGTAAAATTAAAGTCGATAATAAAGGATATCATGTAAAAAAAGACAAGTGGACACAGGCAATTGGAAAGGCTAAATTTGTTGGTGATGAAAATATTGCAATGCTTAAAGTATCTTTCTTTGGTCCTTTTTACGCTGGGTATAATGTAATTGCCATCGATCAAAATTACAAATACGCTTTAGTTGCAGGTAAGAGCACAAAATATTTATGGATTTTATCCCGAGAAACTACTATTCCTGAAAATATTAAAAAAGACTACCTGAGAATTGCTGAAAATAGCGGCTACAATACAAAAGATCTTATTTGGGTAAAACAAGATAAACACAATTAAGATTTCACGCTTGTTAGCAGGAACCTCCCGTTCCGGACCACAATCTAATTCATATCTATTTCTAAAATAGTAAGGTCATACTTACCATAATTTCGAGTGCTACTATGTTTCCAGTCTATAGAATCAGTTATAAATTCAGTTCTACGAAAAGTTCCTAAAAACTCTGTTCCAAAATAATTTTAAAAAACCATTACTACTAAAACTCTTTAGGTAAATAAACTATTTCAATATCACAACAAATTTAATTGTAGTTTTGACCTTCATTCGTCAAGACGAAAAAATTAGTACTACTTGTTAATTTAACTTGGCAAAAAAAATCAAACACATGTGGTGGCATTATATATTAGTTTTTCTGGGTGCTTTATTATTTGATATTGTTCCATTTCCCTTTGCTCCGGCATTTACGATAATGGTATTTCTTCAAATTCTTTTTGATTTGAATGTTTGGGCTGTAATTGTTATTGGAGTCTTAGGTTCCGTTTTGGGTCGCTATATTCTTCTTTTATATGCACCATTAATGGCAAATAAATATTTAAAATCATCTAAAAACGAAGACATTAAGTTTCTTGGTGATAAAATGAACGAAAATAAATGGAAAGGTGCTTTAGTAGTACTTGCTTATTCGTTGTTGCCACTTCCTACCACGCCGCTATTTTTAGGTGCGGGTATTTCAAAAATAAAACCGATTTATATTATTATTCCTTTCTTGGTAGGGAAATTTACTAGTGATTCTATTGCGCTACATTTAGGGAAATTTGCCACCGAAAATCAGCAAGAAATTATTGACAATATCTTTTCATGGCAGTCCATCGCTAGTTTCATTCTAGGATTTATAATGTTATTTTGTTTGTTTTTTATCAATTGGCGTACTTTAATTCATACTAAAAAACTAGCTTTCGATTTTAAAATTTTAAATTAAGCACTTCTCGCACATAGAAAAAAACTATGTCATAATTACGACAGTAATATTTTCTAAAAACCCATTAAACCTTTTAGTAATAACTAAGTCATATTGTTAGTTTTAACCCAACTCTCAATACTATGAACAACAACATACTTTGGTCATTACGTCTTGGTTTTTCCGGCAGAGAAGCGCAAACCATTTCAGATTTGGGATTAACAAAATTTCTTGAAAAGTCATTTCAATTCAAATCAGAAATAAAACTTCCAGATTTTCTTGAAAATAGTCCTAAAAGCAGTGACGATTTTAAGCAGATTCGAATGCAATATAAAGAAGATAATAAAGAAGCCAGAAAGCAATTACGGATTAGGGAAGCTAAGGTTTCGGAAGAAATGAAAGCGTGGTGGATCGAAAAAATGAGAACGGAAGAATTCCCTCTTCGGGAGAAAATGGCTTGTTTTTGGCACAACCATTTTGTTTCTACTTTTCAAAAAGTGAAAGTCAATTATTATATCTATGAGCATCATCAAATACTGGAAGAAAATACTTTTGGCAATTTTAAGGAATTGACCAAAAAAATCCTTAAAAGTAATGCTATGGTGCGTTATCTTGATAATACAGATAACAAAAAAGGCAAAAATAACGAAAATTTAAGTCGCGAGTTATTAGAATTATTCACCTTAGGCATTGGTAATTATACTGAATCTGACATTAAAAACGGCGCCAAGGCTTTAGCAGGATTAACTGTTGGAGAAGATGGAGCTAAATATCGTCGCGCACTTGAGGATAATGATACTAAAACCTATTTTGGAAAAACTGGAAACTTCAAAAGTGATGATTTAGTCGATATTATTTTCGAACAAAAGGAAATTCCTTATCTCATTACTCGAAAGATTTTAGGTTGGTTTATTTACGACACTCCAAAAGAGGAATTGGTTAGGTATTATGGTGCTTATTTCAAGAAAATGAATTTTGAAATCAAACCATTATTAACGAAAATTTTTAGTGAAGAGTTTACAAAAAACAATGCTGGTTCTAAGATTAAAAATCCGCTTGAATACACTTTGCAACTAATGTCCGAACTACATATTGAAAATCCAAATCCAAAAGTAATTTCTTTTTTTATAAAAGGACAAGGAATGGATTTATTCAACCAACCCAATGTAAAAGGTTGGGTTGGCGGAAATTCCTGGCTTACTTCACAAGTGTATTTGCAACGAAATAATGTTGCCGATTTACTGTGTAGCGGACGCGATTTAAACCGAAAATCGTTGAAACTAAATGAAGACATGAACCGAAAAGCTTTTGCCGAAAATACGATTAAAATCGACTGGGATAACAATGGAAATAACAAGCAAATCATCGCCGAACTCAAAAACAGATTGCTTTGTGAGGTAGATATTGCGGCTCAAAAAGATTTTGAAACGATTATAAAATATGACTTCAATCCAAAATCAGAGAATGCCAATCAAGTTGTTCTACGATTGTTTAATGCGATGGTAAAAATGCCAGAATATCAGTTGATTTAAATTTTAAATTCCCGAAAAATGAATAGAAGAAACTTTTTGTCACTTACTGGTACATTTACTGGAGGAGCGTTACTTTTACCTGATTTTTTACACGCTTTTGGTTCACAACAAAACTTGATTCTTGGTGATCAATGTGTAGTTTTTGTGCAACTGAACGGCGGAAACGACGGGTTGAACACCTTTGTACCATTCGACAATCCACTGTATTATGACTTGCGTCCAAAAATTGCTTTGTCTAAAGAGGCTGTTATTGGGAAAAATAAAGGAATGGCGTTTCATCCTGCGTTAAAAGGATTTGCTGAAATGCAACAAAATGGTGATTTATCAGTCATCCAAAATGTGGGCTATCCAGAACCGAATCGCTCTCATTTTCGCAGTCAAGAAATTTGGCAAACGGCTTCAAATTCAAATCAATATCTTAATGAAGGTTGGCTTGGTCGTTATTTGGATTTACAATGTAAAGACCATCAACCGACTGCGGGAATCAACTTGGACAGTATTGATAACTTATCTTTAAAAGGATTAGAACCCAATTCTATTACGGTAAAAAACCCAAATATTTTTAAAACCAAAAACCAGAAAGAGGATGCGGGTACTTTATCCGATAATCCACAATTAGATTTTGTTCGAAAAATTGCCAATTCTGTGGTGGAAGGTTCGGATGAAATTCAAAAAGCATTGGCAAAATCAACAGTTGAAAACAGTTATCCAAAAACGGGTTTGGCTACAAATCTAGCCTGGATTGCCCGATTAATTAAAGGGAACTTGAATTCTAAAGTCTATTATACTTCATTAGGTGGTTTTGACACACATGACAATCAATTGGCGATTCAAAACAATAAATTAACCGAGCTGAATGATGCGCTTTTTAGTTTTTATACTGATTTAAAAAAGGCGTCTTTAATGCAAAATGTAACAATTGTTGTTTTTTCAGAATTTGGCCGTCGCGTAAAAGATAACGGCAAAGGCACCGATCATGGAACTGCTGCTCCTATGTTTGTTATTGGAGGAAATAATAAAGGAAAAATCATCGGTAACAACCCTAATCTTTCGGATTTAGATCAAGGTGATTTAAAATACGAAACCGATTTTAGGAGTGTATATGCTAGTTTATTACAAAAGAAACTAGACTTTGATTACACTAAAATAGGAATTCAAAATAAAGCATTGCAAGGGCTTTTTTAGTGTTTTTTGGATTGTTGATTAACGATTTTTAATTGTAGAATTTGTGCTGTAAAAAAAATCAGTAAATTTTCATGACTCTCAAATCGGAAATCAGAAATCGTTAATCATTAATAAAAACCCTCTATAACAGTTCTAGTTTAAAGAACTTTTTCGTCTTCCTTTTTTTCTTTGTTTAATAAACTAGGATCTTCTTTTGCTAATTTGTTTTTCGTGGGAATTTTATAATTAATGCTAAATCCAAATCGGCGAGAATCATTTTTATTTGATAATAACAACGGCGTATTATAAGAACTAACTACGGTACGATTAGAATTAAATATATCATCAGCACTCACTGAAACGGAAACTTGGCCTTTGAAAAACTTTTTAGAAAATGTTACATCAACTGTATTTCTCATAGGTTTTTCTACTATAAAATAAAAATAATTACCCTTTGGAGCCATGTAATTAAAGTTCGCTACAAACTTAATATCTTTTGGTAACAGAATTTGAGACATCAAATTAAACATCCAAAACCCATTGGTTTTAATTTCTGGAATTTGATGATATTGATACGCTGTATAAACGTATAAGAAATTCATAGTGTCTGGATTAACATTCATTTTCATTGTCTCTTTAAGTCCTTTGGTAAACAACATATACGGAATAGGCATTCCGATATTAAAGTTATGCACTTTGATTTGTGGAACATTGACACTTGTATTCACAACAACATCATTGGTTAGCAAAACTCTATTGACTACCTGATTTTTTGCAGCACTTACGTTATAACCAATAAAGGCGTAATCAAAAGCGCTTAATTTCACTTCGTAATTATCAAAAATAGTAGGCTGCAAATTTGGATTTCCTGTGTAATCTACATTAGGATTTTGATAATTAGTATTGTTCGGATTTAAAGAAGAAGTGCTAGGCAAACTGATTTTTTTATTATAATTTATATTAAAATAAATAGCCCTATCAAAATTATATTGCGCACTTGCGTTTGGAAAAAATCGAAATTGTTTAAACGGAATTAAATCAGTTGTATTGGTTTTACCAGTAATATTATAATCCTCGGCTCTTCCACCAAGAATAAAATTAAATTTATCAAATTTAGTTTGGAATTCACCATAAGCAGCTGCCGTTTTTCGTTGATAATCTAGATTGACAATGTTTTTATTTTGTGCTTCAAAAAGTAAGCCTTCGTATAAAGCACCAAAACTTAATTTGCCTTCATCAGAAAAAGCAATCGGTTGAGAATAATCAAATTTAGCATTGAACAATTGTTGACTTGACTTATTGTCTAATATTGAGCTATTATTAATTCTTGAATCCAGCAAAAAATCATTCTGACTGTTGTTGTAATTAAATTTAAAATCTAATTTTTTAGCTTTATCATCAAACTTTTTCTGATAAGTAACTACAAAATCCTGACGTAAAATATCTGTAAAAGAGTCATCATTAGTACTGAATCCTGGACCATTTCCTATTGTATTACTATTATTATTGCTGTAATTTAAATCATAGTTAAGCAATAGTCTATCCTTACCAATATCAAAAGTCAATGCTGATTTTACAAAATTATTTCGCCCAATGCGATTCGCATTTGTAGCAGAAACAAGAGAGTTTATGTTATTCTCCTTTTTGGTTAATGAAGTCCATAAACCAGTTTCATAATAATTTTGTCCCAAATTCAATTGCCAACTAAAATATTTATTTTTAGCACTCAACAATAAGCTGTTATTGACTCTCCATTTTAAATGATCATAATTTGTAATACTCGTACTATTGGTATAAGTGGCGCTTAAATATTTTTTGGCATTCACATTTGTAATAATATTCATAATTGCACCGCCAGAAGTTGCCGGAAATTCGGCACCAGGTTGCGTTATGATTTCAATTTTTTCAATGGCATTTGCAGGCATTCCTTCTAGAAATGAATTTAATTCATTCGTGGTAATATTCAAAGGTCTTCCATCCAGATAAACATCAAGTTGCTTGCCTTGATACATCATTCCAGCCACATCAGAAGCGATTAGGCCAGGAAGTTTTTTAATTCCTTCTAATACAGAACCTGAATTTAAACTGGGTTGATTCGCAAAATCAAATATAGTTCGATCTGCCTTTTGTTCAACCGCTTTCTTTACTTTTACAATAGATACTTCGCTTAATTCTACTGCTTTTGCAGGAGTTTCTTGAGCTCTTGTTGCAAATAAACTTCCAAAAAGGAATAGACTTAAAAAGAAATTATTTTTCATTATTTGTGTTTTATTATCTATATAGACTCCTAAGTAGATGAAACGTTACAGGAATTGTATTTTAATTTAAAAAAAGTGTTTCTAAAACGCATCGAAAAACATAATAGAATTCTAAAAATTGTTTTAGAATAGCAAAAAAGAAGAATTTAATTTTTCAATATTAACTCCTAAATTCTAGCCATAAGAAGTAACTAAAGCCTATCTTTGCCCGCTTTTTAAAACTTAAAAAAATGACAAAGAACAGCGTATTAAAAGGAGTTTTCTTAGTAGCAATTGGTGCAACAAGCTACGGAATGTTAGCTACTTTTGTAAAAATAGCTTACGGAGAAGGTTTTACAACAGCAGAAGTTACTACTTCGCAATTTATATATGGAATTATTGGAATTCTACTTTTAAATTTAGTTCAAAAGATTAAAAACAAGAATACAACTCCAAAAGCCACGAAAAAAAATATTCTACATTTGATGCTGGCGGGAACTTCTTTGGGAACAACCAGTCTTTTTTATTATTTAGCCGTAAAATACATTCCTGTTTCTATCGGGATCGTTTTATTGATGCAAACCGTTTGGATGGGAGTTTTACTAGAAATGATTTTAGAAAAAAAACTACCATCTACCCAAAAAATTATTTCAGTAATAATTGTTTTAGTGGGAACCGTTTTGGCAACGAACTTAATAAATAACGAAATACAATTAGATTGGCGCGGCATTATGTGGGGAATTTTGGCAGCTGCTTCCTTTACTACAACCATGTTTACAGCTAATCGTGTTGCCACTACCATTTCTTCAACCCAACGAAGTTTGTATATGCTTCTTGGAGGTTCGGTGATTGTATTTACGTTTGCTTTATTTACACAAATTACTCCATTCAACTTTGACATCTTTTTAAAATGGGGAATTATTATGGCTCTTTTTGGAACTATAATTCCACCCATGTTATTGAATGCTGGTTTTCCTTTGACGGGAATTGGACTAGGAAGTATTGTTTCCGCACTAGAACTTCCAGTTTCGGTTATGATGGCTTATACGTTACTAAATGAAAAAGTAGATCCGCTACAATGGTTTGGTATTGTCTTAATTATTTTAGCGATAATCATTATGAATGTCAATTTTAAGAAAACTGCTAAAGATTTACACTAATAAATCGTCATATAATACTAGTAAACTCAACGATTTTTTTATAAATTCGTAACAAACAAATTATTATGAATTTACCTTGGCATTTGTATGTAATGGCATTTATCTATTTCATTGCAGGAATAAACCATTTTAGAAATCCACGTCTTTACATAAAAATTATTCCGCCTTCATTTCCAAATCCAAAATTATTAAATATAATTAGCGGTTTGGCCGAAATACTTTTGGCTATTGGTTTGTGTATTGCAAGTATTTCCAATTATGCTGCTTGGGGAATTATTACTTTATTGATCGCTGTTTTTCCCACGCATCTTTATATGTATTTTAATGAAAAGGCGAGAATGGGATTGCCAAAATGGGTATTGCTTTTAAGAATGCCCTTGCAGTTAGTATTGATTTACTGGGCTTTTCAATATACTTAAAAAATGAATTCTTTATTTGAGGGACACTCCGAACCACTATTTCTGGGATTACCAGATGCTGAAATTATTTATTATCCCGAATTTTATAGTCAATCATCAGCCGATTTAATTTATTCGGAACTACAAAGAGACATTCTCTGGCAACAAGATGAAATCAAAATTTTTGGGAAAATTCATCTGCAGCCTCGATTGACCGCTTTGTACGGTAATGAAGGAAAATCATACTCCTATTCGAATATAAAAATGAAACCTCATCCGTGGAGTTTGCTTTTGCAAAAAATAAAAACGGAAGTTGAAAAGGTTGCTGAAACAAATTTTAGTACGGTTTTACTCAATTATTATCGCGACGGAAAAGACAGTAACGGTTGGCACGCAGACGACGAAAAAGAATTAGGATTAAATCCTATAATTGCTTCGGTTAGTTTTGGTGCGGAACGCGTATTTCAATTAAAACATAAGACTGATACACTACAGAAAAAAAATATCAATTTGCAACATGGAAGTTTGCTTTTAATGAAAGGAACTACACAGCATTTCTGGAAACATCAAATCCCTAAAACAGCCAAACCAATAACACCGCGAATAAACCTAACCTTCAGACTGATAAAATAATTTTTGTATCGATTTATCATTATATTTGATATAATAACTCATTCCTATGAACGAAATTATATCTTATTTTTCTACTATTCCATCCTCTCATCGCAGCTTAATTCTGGTAACGGGAATCACTATATTTTGGATGATTGAGAATGCCTATCCACTTTTTAAATTCAACTATAAAAAATGGCATCATGCAGGAATCAATATTTTCTTGACGCTAACCACAATTATTGTCAATTTCTTATTGGCTTTTATTTTACTAAAAACCGCTGATTGGTCAATAAATAACAATTTTGGAATACTACAATGGTTACCTAAAATGTCAATTTTGCTTTATACACTTATCGGATTACTTTTGCTGGACTTAATTGGCGCTTATTTAGTTCATTTAGTAGAGCATAAAGTAAAATTCTTATGGCGTTTTCATTTAATACATCATACCGACACTTGGATTGATACTACGACAGCCAATAGACACCATCCTGGAGAAAGTATCATTCGATTTGCCTTTACTGCAATGGGAGTTTTTATTATTGGAAGTCCAATGTGGATGATTTTTTTATATCAGACTTTATCGGTGATTGCTACACAATTTAATCACGCGAACATTGCAATACCCAAAAAAGTGGATACACTTTTAAGTTATTTTATTGTATCGCCAGACATGCACAAAGTACATCATCACCATGTGATGCCTTATACAGATAGTAATTATGGGAATATATTTTCAATATGGGATCGTTTATTTGGCACTTTCAGGACGCTTTCTAAAGAAGAAATAATCTACGGAATTGATACGCATCCTAATCCTGCAGAACACAATAATTTAAAAAATTTATTAAAAATACCCTTTCAAAATCAACCTGTAAAAGAAAAGAACTAAAAAATGTAAAAAAAAATAAGTTTTGATAGAATCTAACTATTTTTTTCTTAATATTGGTATCAAATTAGAAATGTAATTTATTAATCATTAACAACTTATTTGAATTAATTTTCACGTGATGAAAAAGAGTAACCGAAAAGAATTAAACTGGGAACAAACAGAAAAACTTGTTACAATGGCTTTAGAAGAAAAGAACCCTTTTGAAATCATCAAAAAAGAATTTGGTCTGGCAGAAAAAGAGATTCTGGAAATCATGAAGAAAAAAATGCCAGCAGAAAAGTTTGAAATGTGGAAAAAGAAAGCAACAGCAAATAAACCAAAACCAAAACCAGTTAAAATTGATGATTTTGATGAAGATTTGGATGGCAAATATTATATAAAAAACAAACTAGATTAGTTTTAAA
>CBDUEE010000097.1:0-10142 GCA_965366105.1 uncultured Flavobacterium sp.
TCTCTCATGATGTAAATAAACTGGGAGAATCTGCTAATGTCATTGCAAAGCCTTTACAAGAAAAAAGCTAATTTAAAATTTTCTATTGCTGATAACAAAGGGCTTTACCTTATGAAATTCTAGTAAGGAGTAAAGTATTGTTTTTTTTATTTATTGCTAAATTTTAACATAAAGTGCTGTAAAACAACCTATTTTGTTAAAGTTACTAGTTAATTTCTATTCTTATTTACTTTATCTATTACATTTATAATGGTTAACCAAAAAACTATTTATAAATTCAAACCAATTGAATTATGAAAAAATTAGTATTAAACGCTCTTGCAGTGGTAGCATTTAGTGGAGTTGCAATTGCAGAAAATAATATTAACAATCCAAAAAAGATAGACATTGATTCAATAAATGATGTTAAAGTTGAATTTGTTTTTGGAAATTGTGAGGATGAGCAATCTTCCGCTACTGCGGAATGTTTGTCAAATGGTTGTAGTTATTGGGAGGCTTATTACTTTGGCGCAAGAGTCTGGGGGGATTGTATGGCAGACCAAACAGTTTAGTTTAAATGGCTCCCTTTAAAGGGAGCCAAAATTAAAAAAAGATGAAATTAATAAATATTATATTATTATTTTGTTCCCTGTCATGTCTTGGACAAGTAAAAAATGGAACAATCGAGTACGGTATAAGTATCGAAATGCTAGAAGGGCTTAAAGAGAATGGTCCATTCAAAAAATTATACTCGGAGGCTGTAAATAATGCAAAAAATTTAAATTTTAATTTAAATTTTAATGGACAAAATTCGGTTTTTACTATAAGTAATGGACTCGTTGTAGGAGATAATAATACACAAAGTACTATCATGGCATCAGGCTATAGGGGGGTGGTTTATCAATCAAATGATATTTCATATTCTGAAATTGAAAAGGGTTTTGGAAATTATTTATTAAAAAACGAACCTATTGATTGGGTTTTGGAAAACGAAACAAAAGAAATTCAAGGACTTCTATGTTTTAAAGCTATTAGTGTAAAAACGATTATTAATACTAGTGGTACATTTAAGTTTCCGATTGTCGCATGGTACTGTCCAAAAATACCATTATCATTTGGTCCAAATGGATTTGGTAATTTACCTGGATTAATTTTAGAATTACAAGTTCGGAATGTTCTTTTTGGAGTAAAGAAAATAGATTTAAATCAAACTAAAGAACCAGTGCTACTTAGTATGAAAGATTATAAAATAGTTACAGAAAAAGAATTAGAAGAAATAATGCAAAAGAAACTTAGAAAAAATAGTTTTTAATGTTCAAAATACTTTTTTTATTACTTTTTACTACGCTCTGTTTCTCCCAAACAAAAATTCTTGTAGGATTAGTTTCTGACGATGTAAATATACCATTAGAATCTGCCAATGTCATTGCAAAGCCTTTACAAGAAAAAAGCCAATTTAAAATTTTCTATTGCTGACAATATATTGTTTAAGTTCTGGAGCAGGTTATTATCCTCAAGCAGGAATCAACTTTTTAGTAGGTTTGACTTTGAAGTTTTAAAGTTTGTTTGGAATTTTAATTACTACCCTATGTGTTTATTGAAACATCACATTGTTAATTTTACGTTAAATTTTAAATAAAATTCTTATTAATATGTTTTTTTTTTTTTGATATTTACCTTGGTTAACCAAAAAACTATTTATAAATTTAAACCAATTTAATTATGAAAAAATTAGTATTTACAGCTTTTGCTGTGGTAGCGTTTAGTGGTGTTGCAATGGCAAATACTACTGTTGTGGAAGAAGTTATTATAAACAGCGAGAGCAAATCAGATTTAATTGTTGCTAAAGTAGAACCGTCCCAATGCGAATTGGATGCAGTAGGAACTTATGAGTTTTTTATGTATGAATATAATAATGGTGGTGACAATATAGATTTATTAAATTCGCTTATAGCTGTTTGTCATCCATAAATTAATTATCTCTCCTTGAGTTATTTGTTTCTTAAGGAGCGTGTTAAACTTTAGTATATGCGATTTTTTTTATTTTTTATTTTTTTATTTAATTTTTCATATGCTCAATCTGGAAAAATAGAATATAGCGTTCTCGTGAATTTAGATATGAGTAATGTGCCTAAATCAAAAGTTGATTTTTTTAATCAAATGATAAGTGATGCCAATAATCTAAAATTTGAATTAGTGTACAATAGATATATATCTAGTTTTACAAATATTGAAAGTATAGCAAATAATTCAGTTAGCCAGATTAAAATGTTAAATATTACAAGAGCTGCATTTGCTCCTGATTCAGATGTTTATATTAATTATATCGATGAAAAGGAAATTATTAAAAAAAGTGACGGCACATTAATCAAATGTAATAGAAAGAAAGAAAATTGGGAAATAACTACCGAGTCTAAATTTATAGGAAAATACTTGTGTTACAAAGCAATTCAAAAAATTCCTTTTGTAGATAGAAAAGGAGAACATAAAGTTAAAGAAATTTTAGCTTGGTTTGCGCCAAGTTTACCTTATTCATATGGGCCCAAGAATTTTTATGGATTACCAGGGTTGATCCTTGAACTTACAGAAAATAAAACTACATATTTAGCTTCTAAAATAGAATTATTAGACGAAGAAATTAAAATAGATTTTCCAAAAGGAAAAACGGTGACAAAAGAGGATTACGATAAAAAACTCGAAACTAGTATTGGAGGTGTGATAATAGGAAAAAAAGGAGAAAAGGAGAAAGGAAAATAATGTAAATAACCGATTACTAAGTTATTTGCAAACCCCAAATTATCTATGATTTGTGTTCAAAATCCTATTATTTTTCTTGTTTTCAACGATTTCCTTTTCCTAATCCCACAAGATAAGCGGTGTGGTTTATAATTTACCGATAAAAAAAGAAGCCAAAAATTTATTGTTGTTTACGTGCTGGTTATGTAAAAAACTTGTTAAAAATTCCATAAAATTTTTAAATTAATTCTTGTTAAATAGTTTTTTTGATATATGTTGGTTAACCAAAAAAACTATTTATAAGTTTAAGCGAATTTAATTATAAAAAAATTAGTATTTACCGCTTTTGCAGTGGTAGCATTTAGTGGAGTTGCAATGGCAAAATCTGCAGAAGTAAAAGAAGTTGCAACTTTGCAGAGTACAGTTAAAAAAGCTGAGATGCTGCAAGCGACACCTTGTGAAGACGCGGCTATTGATGCTTATGAAGTGATTATTAGTAATAGATATGACAAAGAAGACGACATCGATTTATTAAACGATCTTATAGGACTATGTCATTAAAAAGGTAAATGTAAACACTATCAAAAATACATTTTGATAGTGTTTTTTAAATATGAACAATACTTATGAAAAATATACTTTACTTATTTCTATTATTTGCAAATATTTTATTTGCACAGTCAGGGGTCGTTATTTATTCTATACAATTAGATACCACAGGTCATAATAAAACTAGATCTAAATTAACAAAGGAATGGGCTGATATAGATATGAAAATGAATAAATATGCCATGATGCAACAATTTGAATTGATATTTGGCAAGAATCAATCAAGTTTTAAATATAAAGAAAGGTTAAATTCTGATATAAATTTTGACGATAAAATAAATAAATTAGCAAAATCTGCGTATACATCTAATGACGATGTATTTATTGATTTAAACACCAATACTGAGTTTAGTAAAAAAAGAGATGGTACTATAGTTCAAGATACTATTAATAAAAACTGGCAAATTCTTAACGAATCAAAAAAAATAGGAGACTATTTATGCTATAAAGCAATTCTAAAGACGCCTTACATTAATAGATTTGGAGAATCAAAAATTAAAATAATAGAAGCTTGGTTTGCACCTAGTTTACCCTATGCTTTTGGCCCAGAGAATTTTTGTGGTTTACCGGGCCTTATTCTAGAATTGGCAGCAAATAGAATAACCACATATGTAGCTAGCAAAATCACAATTGAAAAAGAAGATTTGAATATAACTTTCCCAAAAGGGAATACGATAACAAAAAAGGATTATCAAAACGCAATGGAAAGCAGTATTGGTGGTATTTTACTTGCGAAAAAAAGAGAAGAAGCGAAAGAGAAAAATTAAATTAATACAAGTTGCTAGGCAAGTTTCATTCTCCATACTATCTAAAACATCATGTTTAAAATCCTATTCTTTTTTTTAATAACAACACTTTCTTATTCTCAAACCCGCATAATAACTGGTGTGGTTTCGGACGATCTAAATAAACCATTAGAATCTGCTAATGTTATTGCAAAACCATTGCAAGAAAAAGCCAATCTGAAATTTGCTATTGCGGATAACAAAGGGCGCTATCGCCTAGAACTAGATGCAGACGTAAAATACGAAATCACTGTTTCCTATATTGGTTTTGTAGAAGAGGTCTTTATAATGAAACCTGAAGACACTACTACAAGTCATGGTTTTAGGTTAAAACCTACGGGGGAACAACTCAAAGAAATTGTGATCAAACATGAGTTTAAGCCTATAGTCATCAAGAAAGACACCATGACATTTGATGTAAAAAGTTTTGCCAACGGCAACGAGCGTAAAATGAAAGAAATCTTAGAAAAATTACCCGGTGTTGAAGTAGATAAAAAAGGAAATGTTACGGTACAAGGCAAAAAAGTAACCAAAATGCTCGTTGAGGGAAAATCTTTTTTTGGCGGAGGCTCAAAACTAGCTGTCGAAAATATTCCTGCTGATGCGATGGACAAAATTGAAGTTATAGATAACTTTAATGAGGTAGGCTTTATGAAACAAGTTTCGGATAGTGATGAACTGGCGATGAACGTAAAACTAAAAGCCGATAAAAAAAAGTTTGTCTTTGGTGACGTCGAAGCGGGTGCCGAAGTAGGCAATGCTGATAACGGTTTTTATCTCGCTCATGCTGCTTTATTTTATTATGCACCCAAAACAAATTTGAGTTTTATAGGAGATGCCAATAACATCGGCAGAAGCACTTTTACTTTTGATGATTTAATGCGTTTTGGCGGTGGCATGAGCACGTTTCTTTCGGGTAGAAAATCGTTTACTAATTTATATTCTTTTGCTAACGATAATACGGATGTCGTAACCAATCAATCCCAATTTGCAGCTTTAAATTTTAGCCACGAAACCTCTTCAAAAATGACGATTTCTGGTTTCAGTATTTTTTCTAAAGTGTTAACTACAACCAAAACAGAAAGTAAAAACGAATATTTACAAAATAGTGCCATCGCTTTTGAAAATAAATTACAAAATGGCGAAAATCGTTCCGTATTAGGAATAGGGAATATCAAACTAGATTATTCGCCTACCAATAAAGAGAAATGGTATTACAACGCCCAATATCAATCTAGTACTAATGATTTATCGAGCACTGTAAATTCGATAACAGCTGCAAATTCAACTGTTTTTGAAACCATCAGCAAGGCAGATAATGTTTCGGTAAAGCAATATTTAGAATGGCATAAAAGTTACAATGAGCAGCACACTACGACTTTTGTAATAAACCAAGCGTATGAAAATAACACTCCAAAAAATCAATGGTTTACTGACAAGCCTTTTTTGGTAGGCTTAGTTCCGTTACAAAATGATGTTTCGTACACGATTAACCAAATCAAAAAAGTAAAAAACAACAGTGTTGATGCTTTATTTAAGCATTATTGGATTATTAATAATTTCAACCATTTGTATACAAATGTTGGGAATAATTTGGGGACTTCAAGTTTTATAACTGCCGAAAAACAAATTCGTACTAACGGAACTAGTAATGATTTTGCATCGGCTGGATTTGGTAACGATGTAAAATACCAATTGAATGATGCTTACGCTGGCGTTGAGTATAAATTTAGAATAGGAAAATGGACTAATAAACCTGGTCTTTATGTCCATTTTTATAATTTAAAAACGAATCATATTAATAAAGAACAACACTTATCTAAAACACTTTTTCAACCACAATGGAATAGTGAATATGAGTTTAATAAATCTGAAACACTAAATTTTACTTACAAATTAGAAAATAATTTTCCAGAGGTAAGTCAACTGGCTTCTAATTATACTTTGCAAAATTACAATTTGGTTTACAAAGGAAATGCACTTTTGCAAAATGAACAATTCCACACGGCTAATTTAAGGTATTCAAAAATGAATATGTATCGAGGTATTACTTGGAATGCAATGGCAAATTTCAATAAAAAAATAAAAACCATTCGCAATGAGATTCAATTAGATGGAATCGATCAATTTAATACTCCAATTTTAAGCGACAACCCTGAAACTACTTATGGTATAAATGGTTCTTTTAGTAAAAGGATTTATCGTTTTAATCTAAAACTAAACACGCGCTTGAATTGGTTTAATTACAGTCAAATCATCAACAGCGTTGTTACCACAAATAATAGAAATAGTCAAAATTTTGGTTTGGTATTAAAAACGGCTTATCGCAAATGGCCAGATTTCAGCATTGGGTATAATAAAGGATTTAGTCAGCTTTCAGGATTAACAAAGTCAAATTATAAAACAGACGCTTTAAATGCAGATGCAAACGTGAATTTTTTTAAATCTTGGATTTTTAAATTGGAATATGAAAACCTGAAAAATACAAATAATGCTAATCAAAGCAATTTTTATGATATCGCTAATGCTTCTTTACGTTACCAAAAGAAAAATAGTCCATTTGGATTTGAACTAACCGCCAATAACTTGTTCGACAATAAACTAAAAAACGATTATTCTTTTTCTGATTATTTAATCAGCGAGCGAACGACTTATGTTTTACCACGCGTTTTCCTCTTTTCAGTGAGTTATAAATTATAAAACTAATTATAAACTCGTAGCACATCACCATTTACCTGAACCCGATATTGTTTTAATGGATATTGCAATTTTCCTTGTCCTGTAAATAAACTGTATTCTTCATTGTCGCATGGGCAGATTGCATTTATACCTTTTATTGTCATAGTAGAGCAAGAGGCTAAAGCTTGATTTGGACAAGCAGCGTCAAAAGCATTATAACCACTCCCGGTATTGAAAACAATAATGCCACGTACTCCTTTTCCATTAATAAAAACAGCATTACTCACAAATTTTAGACTAGAGTATTCTGGTAAGTTTAAGTTGAGGTCGATAACAACAGAGTAATTAGGTAAGTAAGGATTGGTGTTCTTTAATCCGGAATCACTACATGAAAAAAGGAAAGGAATAATTAAAAAAAAAGAGGCGTATTTTTTCATTTTAAAATAGTGTCAAAGTATTAGCGAAACAAATTTAAATTATTTAACTTTGAATTATATATGATTAACATATATTTATAGACGAAAAAAAAATAATAGTATCTTTGTGGAAAGAAATCCCGTCCTGATGGGATTTTTTCTATTTATATAAATAAGGAAGTTATGAGTACAGTATCGTATTATACCGCTGATGGGTTAAAGAAATTAAGGGAAGAGTTGGATTATTTAAAAAGTGTGATGCGTCCAAAAGCATCAGCAGATATCGCTGAAGCAAGAGATAAAGGCGATCTTTCTGAAAATGCAGAATACGATGCAGCCAAAGAAGCACAAGGCATGCTAGAAATGCGTATTGCTAAAATGGAAGAAGTACATTCTAACGCTCGTTTGATTGATGAAACAAATTTAGATCTTTCTAAAGTTTTGGTGTTATCCAATGTGAAAATCAAAAATCAAACCAATGGTATGGAAATGAAATACACCTTGGTAGCAGAAAGTGAAGCTGATTTAAAAACAGGTAAAATCTCGGTAACTTCACCAATTGGTAGAGGATTATTAGGGAAATCAGTTGGAGAAGTTGCTGAAATTACGGTGCCTAATGGTGTTTTGAAATTTGAAATATTAGAAATTACCAGAGACTAAATAGTTGTATTTTGTAACCAAATAATCAATACTAAAATGTCAAGTATTTTTACCAAAATAGTAAACGGAGAAATTCCTAGCTACAAAATCGCAGAAGATGATAACTTTTTGGCTTTTTTAGATGTTAATCCCAATGCAAAAGGACATACGCTCTGCATTCCGAAAAAAGAAATCAATAAGATTTTTGAAATCGAAGAGGAGTTATACATTGGATTAATGCAGTTTTCGAAAAAAATTGCAATAGCCTTAGAAAAAACAGTTCCTTGCAAGCGCGTAGGTATGGCAGTTGTTGGTTTAGAAGTGCCTCATGCGCATGTACATTTAATTCCATTGAATGAAATGGATGAAATGCGTTTTCAAAATAAAGTTTCTCTTTCTAAAGAAGAATTTGAATCTTTGGCACAAGCGATTAAAGACAATTTATAAATAATTAATAATTTTTAATTCCACGAATTTAGGTAATCATTACCTAAATTCGTGGATTTTTTTATTTTATATACTATGAAAAATTTTCTAATTTCAGTACTATTCTTAATTCCATTAATTGTTTTAAGTCAAGAGAAAAGTGGTCATAATTATTACTGGAATGATTATGGTGCTTATGAAACGATGGTTGCTGCTAAGAATTGCTATGTTAGAGAAATGCCTTCTATACAATCCAATTTGCTCGATTCGTTACAATTGGGAAAAAAGATAAAAGTGCTCAGCGCTACAGAAAATGATTTAAAAATTAAAGGTCTAAATGTTTCTTGGGTTGCAATTGAGTATGAAAATAATAGTGGAAAATTGGTTCAAGGTTTTTTATGGAAAGGATTCCTTGCTCTCGGTTTTTCTAAAAACGGAGATTATACATACTTAACAGCCATTGATAAAATTGAAAATATAAAAGAAGCGGATGGTTTAGAAACGTATCCAGTTACCATTTCTGTAAAGATTTTAGATCAACAAAATACTATTGTTGGTCAAAAAACAATAACAAAGTCGCTTAATGAAAGTCATTATTTTCAAAACAAAACTATTGGTAATTTAGGTTTAAAGAATTTAGAAAATATTTACCGAATTAGTTTTAGTGGTGAGGCCTGTGGGATTCCAACTTTGTACTATTATTTTGGTTGGAACGGAAAAAACTTTGTAATGCTTCCAGAAAAATACGACGTAGGTGATGCAGGAGTTTATTATTACTCAGAAAATTTTATTTTTCCAAAAGAAAGTGGAGGTAAACCAGACTTAATCCTGAAGCAAATAGAAGAAGGAGAATACGATCAAGATTCAGAAAAAGACAACACCTATCTTTTAAAAATAAGTAAATGGACAGAAACCTATAAATGGAACGGTGAGAACGCAGTTCTTATGTCTAAATCTAAAACAGTAAAGTCCACGAAAAGAGAGTGAATTTAAACTAATTTTTTCAAACTCACTTGCATTGTAGTTCCTTTTCCAATTTCGGAGTTTAACACTTTTATAGTTCCTTTATGGTATTCCTCAACAATTCTTTTTGTTAAGGAAAGACCTAATCCCCAACCTCTTTTTTTAGTAGTAAATCCTGGTTCGAATATACTTTTGAACTGTTTTTTTTGAATTCCATTTCCCGTGTCCGAAACATTTATTTGCACATAATCGCCTTCTTGCTTAATTTCTAATGCCAATTTTCCCTTACCTTTCATAGCATCAATAGCATTTTTCACTAGATTTTCTATAGTCCAACTGTGTAAAGTAGGATTTAGCAAAACCATAATTTTTGTTTGTGGCGCCTGAAAAGAGAATTCAATTTGTTTAGAAAACCGAGATTGCAAATAATCATAAGATTGCTGGGTTTCGGCAACAATATCTTTACGCTCTAATTTGGGTTCAGAGCCTATTTTAGAAAAACGATCGGTTATGGTTTGCAAACGCTCAATATCCTTTTCAATTTCAAGAGTCGTACTTTCATCCACATCTTCCGATTTTAAAATTTCAACCCAACCAATCAATGACGAAAGCGGAGTTCCTATTTGGTGTGCTGTTTCTTTTGCCATTCCCGCCCACAGTTTGTTTTGCGTTGCCATTTTTGTACTTCTATAAAAGTTATAGACTAAACCGCCAAATAGAACGATTATAAGTACCAAAGCCATGGGGTAATATTTCAGTTTATTCAGTAAACCCGAATTTCCGTAATATAATTTTTGAAATTTTCCAGGTACATATTCAATAACAATGGGATCATTCTCATTTTTTAAATCATTCAAAAAATCAATAGCTCTTTCATTATTTTTTACAATATATTCATCAATTTTAACCG
>CBDUEE010000098.1:0-9978 GCA_965366105.1 uncultured Flavobacterium sp.
GAATGCAACAGCAAAAACGTCAACTACAAGGAGATGAATTTGACATTGATGCCATTACAGATTTATATGTTGATGTACACTCAAAAAGGACTCCATCAGAAAACGTATATATTTCAAACCGAAAAAAAGACAAAGATTTATCTATTTTAATTCTTTTAGACATTAGTTTATCTAGCGACGGCTATGCTGCAGGAAATCGTGTGATTGATGTAGAGAAAGAAGTCTCTATTCTCTTTGGAGAAATTCTAAACGAATTTAATATCGATTTTTCAATTGATAGCTTTTACTCTAAAACACGAAATTTCTCTACTTATCTAACTGTTAAGGATTTTGATGAAAATTGGAACAGTGCCAAACATAAAATAGGCGCAATAGAACCTAGTGGTTACACTAGAATTGGTGCTGCTTTGCGACATGCAGGCGCACGACTCGACACCAGAAATACTAAAAATAAATGGGTCATCCTAATTTCTGACGGAAAGCCCAACGATTATGATAAATATGAAGGTAAATATGGTGTAAGCGATGTAAAACAGGCACTTCGGGAACTGAACAGAAGAAATATTAATTCCTACGCCTTGGCAATTGAAGCCCAAGCTAAATATTATTTGCCACAAATGTTCGGGCAAAATCATTATCAAATATTAACAACTCCAGTAGAATTGCTACAATCTCTGGTTAAGTTGTATGAAAAAATTAAACATCAAAAATAATTATATAATGAACGATACTTCAAATACCACAGCACTTCCAGAAGGGCACCCAGTTCAGGTGTATTTTCAGGAAAAAGAGATGATCCAAACTCTTTTAGAAGAATTGACGGCTACAGATCCTAACCAAGAAATACAGAAATACACCAATATATTCAACCAGCTTTATACTATTGAAAAACGATTTGCCCGAAAAGAAAACCAGCTTTTCCCTTTCTTGGAAAAAAAAGGCTGGAACGGTCCTTCTCAAGGAATGTGGTCTTTTCACGATAATTTAAGAGAACAATTTCGCTTAATTCGTTATTATTTAAAAACCAATAATCCAGAAAAAATAAGCAGCAACACTCCGTTTTTAGTCGATGGTATTAACCGATTATTGAATGTAGAAGAAACGGTTTTATTTCCCAATGCACTCGATTTATTAGAGGAGAACGATTGGATTACAATGCGTGCTGGCGAAGAAGAAATTGGCTGGATGCTATCGCAGCCTCCTGCTCCTTATCCAAGTCAAGAATACATACATCCAAGTCAAGATTTTACTCAGAGAGAAATGCCTTTTTCGCTTGAAAATACTTCCCATTATGATGAAGGTCACATGACTGTAGAACAAGTAAACTTACTTTTTAGAACCCTGCCATTAGATCTTACTTATGTTGATGAGAATGACAAAGTGATTTTCTACAACCGTGGAGAAGAACGTGTTTTTCCTAGAAGTGCTGGCATTATCGGTCGCGAAGTAAAATTTTGTCACCCACCAAAAAGTGTGGATACGGTTCTTAAAATTTTAGATGAATTTAGAAAAGGAACTAAAAGTGAATCCTCATTTTGGATTAATTTCAAAGAACGATTGATTTACATTCGTTATTTTGCTGTAAGAGATGCGGATAAAAATTACAAAGGCGTTATCGAAATGTCTCAAGATATTACCGATATTAAAAAAATTGAAGGCGAAAAACGATTATTGGATTGGGAATAATCTCAACTTAAAAAAATAAAATGGAGACACTTAAAATCAATTACAAAAATTTATATTTTCCACCAGGAGGCATCCTGATGTGGATCATTATATTTCTGGAACTTATTACCTTTGGAATGGCGTTGGTAGCATTTGCGATCTACGGTAGCGAAGAACCCGAATTATTTCATCAATCCCGCCTGCAACTCAACAGCACATTTGGCGCTATAAATACCGTTTTTCTCTTAACGAGTGGTTTTTTTATGGCACTCGCCGTACATGAATTTAAAGAGAAAAATTTAAAAAAATCATCTTTATATTTTAAATTAACAATGCTTGGCGGACTGTTATTTTTAATACTAAAAAGTTTTGAATATTATCACAAAATTGAATCTGGAATTACAGTAGACACGAATACATTCTTTGCTTTTTACTGGCTTTTAACGGGATTCCATGTACTTCATGTACTTATGGGTTTAGTTATTTTAATCTGGACGAACAACGGAATGATGAAGAAAAACTCCGATACAGAAGTGGTAGATATTGAAGCTTGCGCCGCTTTCTGGCACATGTGTGATTTAATTTGGCTTTTATTATTTCCTGTTCTCTATTTAATTTACTAAAGATGAAAAAGACACTACTTATTAATTACGGATTATTGATTTTATTGACGGTAAGTACCGCTTTAATTTCTAACTTTGTTACTATTTCCTCGCTTGCTATTTGTTTAATTATGGGATTATCCGCGCTTAAATTTATATTAGTTTCTTTTCAATTCATGGAAATGAAAAAAGCAAATTTATTTTGGAAAATGAGTTTGATCTCTGTACTGTTATTGATTGTTATATCTGTGATTTTATTAAGAATTAGTCATTAAAAAAAAGTTAAAAAACATGACAAATATCATGATTAAAGACTAAATCATCCTATAATTTTACACTATAAATCAAGATAAATTCAAACCTTATTATTATGACAATCCAATTCAATTTTACCCAAAAAAGCAAGCTAATTGCTGTCGGATTATTTCTCGCTATCGGATTATTCTCTTGTTCTAAAAAAGAAGAGAAAGATGCAAAATATTATGAAAGTATAAAAATAGAGGGCCAAAAAACAGCTGAACTTACTGCTCCCCCTTTTGTACCAAAACCAGTTGGTGATCGTGCTGCGACAAAACTAGTGGTCAATATGGAGATTACAGAAAAAGAAGGCGAAATGGTAGATGGTGTTAAATACACCTACTGGACATTTGGCGGATCCGTTCCTGGAAGTTTTATTAGAACTCGTGTTGGTGATGAAGTAGAATTTCATTTAAAAAACCACCCAGATAATAAAATGCCCCATAATATTGACTTACATGCCGTAACTGGACCAGGTGGAGGAGCAACTTCCTCACTTGTAGCACCAGGACACGAAAAAGTATTTAGTTTTAAAACATTAAATCCAGGTTTATATGTTTATCATTGTGCAACTGCTCCTGTAGGAATGCACATTGCAAATGGAATGTACGGTTTGATTTTAGTGGAACCAGAAGGTGGCTTACCTCCAGTTGATAAAGAGTACTACATCATGCAAGGTGATTTCTATACTAAAGGTGCTTATGGAGAACAAGGGAATCAACCTTTTGACATGAATAAAGCCATTAAAGAACAACCTGACTATGTAGTGTTTAACGGAAAAGTAGGCGCTTTAACAGGTGATAAAGCATTGACCGCTAAAAAAGGAGAAACAGTACGTATTTATATGGGTAATGGTGGACCTAACTTAGTATCCTCTTTTCACGCAATTGGTGAGATATTTGATAGAGTACACGTTGAAGGTGGAGATTTAATTAATAAAAACGTACAAACCACTTTGATTCCAGCTGGTGGTGCTGCAATAGTTGAGTTTAAAGTAGATGTTCCTGGAACATTCATTCTTGTAGATCACTCTATTTTTAGAGCATTCAACAAAGGAGCTTTAGGAATGTTAAAAGTAGAAGGAGCTGAAGACAAAAAACTATACTCTGGAACAATTCAAGAAGGAATTTATATGCCTGAAGGAGGAACAATTCAGAATATGCCAAAAGAAAATGGAGCAGCAAAAGCTACTGTAATTAAAACTGTTGCTGAACAAATTAGCGCTGGTAAAAATCTATATGATAGAACTTGTGCTGCTTGTCACCAATTAGAAGGACAAGGTATTCCAAATGCATTCCCACCATTAGCAAAATCAGATTTCTTGAATGCTAATGCTGACAGAGCGGTAAATGCTGTGTTACACGGATTAAGTGGAGAAATCACTGTAAATGGTAAAAAGTTTAATAATGTTATGACAAGTCAAAATCTTACTGATGATCAAGTAGCAGATGTTTTAACTTATGTATATAGCAGTTGGGGAAATAACAAAACAGTAATCACTCCAGCAAAAGTAAAAGCACTTAGAGCTAAACCAGTTCAGAAAGTGAAAGATATTCACGAATAATAAATAAATCAATAATACTAATAACAAAAACAATTACAAGATGAAAAAGTATGTTTTTACAATCGCAATGATGGCATTGGCTTTACAAGGATATAGCCAAAATGCTGATAAAGGAAAAAAAGTCTATAACCAAGTATGTATTGCTTGTCACCAAGCCACTGGCTTAGGAGTTCCTGGTGCTTTCCCTCCTTTGGCTAAGTCAGATTACTTAAACAAAGATGTAACTAGAGCAATCAAGGGTGTTGTAAAGGGACTTAAAGGACCAATCGTTGTAAATGGTAAAAAATTCAACGCTGCAATGCCTGCACAAAATTTAAGTGATCAACAAATAGCTGATGCAATGACTTATGTTTACGCTAGCTGGGGTAATAATAAAACTGTTGTAACACCAGCAATGGTTAAAGCAACAAGATAATAACACTTATAATAAATAAAATAGCCATGTTTAAAAAGAAAATAGTTTTATCATTATTTCTATTACTAATAGCAACATCGCTGTGGGCTCAAGAAGCTAAAATGGTTACTATAGAAAGGGGAACTTTTGTTCCCCTCTATGGTGCCACTAGCAAAACTCCTGTAGAAGTTAAAACTTTTTATCTTGATGCCTATCCTGTAACTAACGCTCAATTCCTAGCATTTCTAAAAAAATATCCAGAGAACAGTCGTTCTAAAATAAAAGGAATTTTTGCTGATAAAAGTTATTTATCACAATGGGAAAGCGATTTTAATTACGGAAAAACTAACTTAAGCAATGCACCCGTTACAAATATTTCTTGGTTTGCAGCTAAAAAGTATTGCGAATGTCAAGGAGGAAGATTACCTACTATGGACGAATGGGAATATGTAGCCATGGCAGATGAAAAACGTATCGATGCACGTACAAAAGAAAGTTTCAATAAATACATTATGTCTTGGTATGAGAGACCAAATACTTATGCTAATCCTGTAGGAGCAACATTCAGAAACTATTGGGGTGTATATGATATGCATGGATTAGTTTGGGAATGGACATCTGATTTCAACAGTATATTTCTTTCTGGTGAATCCAGAAAAGATAAAGATACAGACAAGAATCTATTTTGTGGAAGCGCTTCTGTAAATGCAACCGATTTAATGAACTATGCTGCTTTTATGCGCTATGCTTTCAGAGGAAGTCTTAAGGCAAGTTACACCACTAAAAACCTTGGTTTCCGATGTGCTAAGGATAAAAAATAGTCCCAAAAAAAACAAATCAAAATTCAAAAAAATGAAATCAAACCTTTACAATTCGCATTTTTTAGAACAAACAAAAGAATTCTTCAAAATTAAATTTGGGAACACTAAACTACTTTTTTTAATTGTAGCTTCACTCCTTTTAACACTTCAATCCTGCAATAAAAAAGCTGAAACTGTAAAAGCTGAAACTGTAAAAGAGAAAGAAAAACCCATTTCAGATTTATCTATTTACAACCTTCCATCTAAATGGACCAATCAAGATGGTCAAGATTTGGAAATGAAGGATATGAAAGGTAAAGTTTTAGTGATGGTTATGATTTATACTTCTTGTAAAGCAGCTTGTCCAAGACTAGTAGCAGATATGAGAAACATGGAACAACGCATACCTAAGAAAATAAAAGATAATGTGAAATTTGTATTAGTGAGTATTGACCCCGCAGTAGATACTCCTGAAAGACTAAAATCATTTGCTATCGAAAATAAAATGACTGGAAATCAATGGGTTTTCCTGCGTTCGACAGAAGAAAACACGAGAGAGTTTGCCGCAGTTTTGGCAGTAAACTATAAAAAAATAGATCCAATTGACTTTTCTCACTCCAATATTATAAGTGTTTTCAATGCCGATGGGGAATTAGCCTATCAGCAAGAAGGTCTTGGAGTAAATTCAGACCAAACCATAAATAAAATTACCGAAGAAGCTGAAAAGCTAAACTAAACTAACATGAAATCATTCAAAAAAATTAGTTTATCATTTTTAATAATGATAAGCGCAGCTAGTTACGCCCAAGAATTTGATGCGAATTTACAACTAAGACCCCGTTTTGAATACAGAAATGGCTATAAAAACCTAATGCCAAATGGTGAAAATGCTACTTCATTCGTATCTCAACGTTCCCGCCTTAACTTGAATTTTAGCCAAGAAAAGTTAAAAACTAAATTAACATTACAAAACGTTCGCACTTGGGGAGACGTTGCTACAACTGCAGCAACTGATAAAAATGGAATCTCAGTTTTTGAAGCTTGGGCACAATATCAATTAAGTCCTGAATGGTCAACACGCGTAGGCCGACAAGTTATTGCGTATGACAACCAACGTATATTTGGAGAAATAGATTGGTCACAACAAGGTCAAAGTCATGATGCTGCCGTAGTTACATTTCATCCTAAAAACCATCAATTAGACTTAGGGTTTGCACTAAACGCCAACGCAGAAAATCTGTTAGCTCCAAAAACGCCTTATACTACTAATTATAAATCAATGCAATATGCTTGGTATCATACGCAATTTAGCAAACTGAACATGAGTTTATTGCTTTTGAATACAGGTTATCAGTTTGAGAAAACGATTGGTAATTTAGAAGTAGATTACAAACAAACCTTTGGAACCTATCTTTCTTATAAAGAAAATAAATGGGATGCCAATCTAGGTATTTATGGTCAAACTGGCGAAAATATTGATAAAAAAGTAAATGCTTGGTATGCTGGAGCCTATATAGGTTATGCGGCTTCCAATCAGTTTAAGGTAGGTTTAGGACATGAATTTCTATCAGGTAAAGATCAGGATGATAGTAGTACTGATTTCAAATCATTTAGCCCAATTTTTGGTACAAATCATGGTTTTAATGGTTTTATGGATTATTTTTACGTAGGAAACCATCAAAATAATGTTGGTTTAAATGATACTTATTTAAAATTAAATTATACTTCTAATAAATGGCAGTTCACATTAACACCTCATGTTTTTAATGCACCAAATACGGTTTTAGACATTACTAACAATAAAATGGACGCTTATTTAGGAACAGAAATTGATTTTACTACTAGTTACGCAATTCAAAAAGATATTACTGCTATGGCAGGGTATTCTCAAATGTTTGGTTCTTCAACATTAGAAAGAGTAAAAAACGTTGCTAATGCTGCAAATACAAATAATTGGGTATGGGTAATGGTTTCATTCAATCCTAGAATCTTTACTTCAAAATAATACATTTATTAATTCAAGAAAAAACGGCATTTCAAAAAAATTTGGATGCCGTTTTTTAATATCTATTTTTTAATAAATACACTAATCAAGCATTTCTCTCTTAAATAAGATCATTTATTTTATAAAGTAAGAAATAGAAAAACTGCTAAGATTTATATAATTTGATATTCAACATAACAATGAATTATTTCTATTACTTATTAGTAAATTATGATAATAGAATTATCCTTGGAAATAATTTTACTTTTTAGCCTTTATTACATTTTCAGAAAAGCTCATGTTTACTTCTTTTACCTTTTTACCTTTTTCAAAAAACTGCCAAATCCCTTCTTTTTTACCATTTACAAATTTTCCTTTAGAAGCCATATCTCCATTGGGTTCCTTGAAAATCGCTAATCCATCATATAAATCATTCTTAAAATTTGACTCTTCCAGAAGAACTCCTTTCTCTGTATATTTTTTATAAAAACCATTCTTTAAATTATTTTTATAAATAATCTCTTCCGCAATTTTTCCATTTATATAAAATACGGTACGCAAACCTTCTAACTTTCCTTTTTTATAATTTTCAGTTGTCATGATTATTTTTGAAGCCAAATGATAATATTTCCACTCCCCTTCAAATAATTTATTTATCACTTTACCTTCACTCACTTTATTATTTTTCTGATCGTAAAAAATAGTGTAAGCTGAATTATCTGTAGAATTGAATTCTCGGGTTGCTATTATTGTCTTAGCTTTAGTATCATCATAAAAATCAAAAACTCCTATTTCTTTTCCGTGCAAAAAAGTTCCCTCATAACGAGGACGTTTAGATTCTTGATAGAATCCTTTCCACAACCCATTCTTTTGTCCCTTTTCATCTAATTTATTAAAATCAGTTTGAGCGCTAATCATAAAGCAAGGCAATACTACTGCAGCAAATAAGTATAAAAAAAATATTTTTTTATTTTTCATTTTAGTGGTTCTAACATTCACATTAATAAGAACAAATTTAAGTACTTTTTATTATAAACGGTTTAAAATAACACAATGCTCCATCATTGTTTGCGTATTAAAAAAAACATCTTTATTTAAAAAAAATTACTCTAGAAATAAATTTAAATACTGTTTAACTTTTATACAATAGATTGGACAATAAAAAATTAAAAAAGTTAAATATAGTCAATAAAAAAACATAAATTACTGAAATACAGCAGTTAAACAATATAAAACAAAATCATAAAATATTGATTTTGTTTATATTTTTATTAAATTATTTAAACAATATGTAAAAAAATAAATTAAATTTATCGCAACAAAAAAACAAACATTATGAAAAAATTATCAAAATTAAAAGTATTTGCAATCATGCTTTTTGCAATAGCAGTTGTATCTTGTGATAACAATGATGATACAGCAGACAATACTATCACTGAAATTGCTGTAAAAAACTCAAATCTAAAAATGCTAGCACAAGCGTTAACGCGCACAGACTTAGCAACGACTCTTCAAGGAGCAGGACCCTTTACTGTATTTGCTCCAACTGATGCTGCCTTTACTGCATTTTTGAAAACAACTCCTTACGCAACTGTAAATGACGTACCAAAAGAGATTCTTACACAGATTCTATTAAACCATGTGGTAACTGGATCAGTAAAATCATCCGCACTATCAACGGGTTACATCAAAACATTAGCAAAGGGTAGTGCTTCTGCGACAAATACATTGAGTATGTATGTTGATATAACTTCAGGCGTTAAACTAAATGGTGGTGCCAATGTAACAATAGCAGATGTAATGGCTTCTAACGGAGTAATTCATATAGTCGATGCCGTAATTGGCTTACCAACTATTGTAACACATGCAGCTGCAAACACTAACTTTAGCACATTAGTAAGTTTACTAAATCGTAATGGTCAACCAAATTTTATTGAAGCTTTATCTGGACCTGGACCATTCACCGTTTTTGCACCTACAAATGCTGCTTTTGCTGCCTTAAACACAGAATTAGCGCCAGGCGGAATAGCTAGTGTATCCCCAGCTAACTTAACAAAAGTATTACAATATCACGTTGCAAGCGGAAACGTTCTAGCTGCAACATTGACAGAGGGTCAGATGATAACTCCAATTCTAACTCCAGCGCAAAAATTCACTATTCAGCTAGCTGGTGGTGCAAAAATTAAAGATGCTAATGGCAAAATTTCTACAATCATAATAACTGACGTACAATGTACAAATGGTGTAATACATGCTATCGATAAAGTATTGATGCCAGTTCTATAATTAAAAAACGAAATTATTAATTCGTAAACTTAAGTAAACTAGTCATAAAAAAAGGATTTTAAACTTAGTGTTTAAGATCCTTTTTTTATGACTAGTATTTTTAACTATTATCACGGAATTCCCTGTTGAGATCGATTCCTTTTCCATTCTTAATAGTTTTAAAACAGTAAACAAAAAAGTTTTTAATAAAGAGTATAAATAACTTTTACGAATAAATGATCTTCAATTCTTATAATTTTGAGTTTGTTTTGGTTACTCTAAAAGCTAAGCATAAAAAAAGTCAATTAAATAAAACTAGTTTTATTTAATTGACTTTTTAACTTATTTAAGTAGCGTTTATTTCTTCTTTTTATCTAAAGCTTTTTCAGCCTCAGCTTGTTCCATAA
>CBDUEE010000099.1:0-9893 GCA_965366105.1 uncultured Flavobacterium sp.
GTACGGAACAATACCAAAAATGCAAATCATGGTTACCAGTGCACCAAGAAATCTACTATTGCCATAGCGTAAAGAAATAAAATCTGCAATACTGGAAATTTTATTTACTCTTGAAATTCTAATAATTCTCTTGAGAATAATCATCCATGAAGGAATGATCAATATGGGTCCTAAATAAATGGTTAGGTAGTTTAAACCTGATTCTGCAGCAACACCAATACTTCCGTAATAAGTCCAAGCGGTACAATATACGGCTAACGAAAAAGAATATACATAAGCGTTATTGGTCCATTTTGAATGGCTTCTTTTTTCAGACCAATGGGCGATAAAAAAAAGAATGGACAAGTAAAGCACCAATATTAATAAGAGACCTATGCTATTCATAATATCTTTTTATTATTAGGTACGAAATAGCAATTGAAAAAAGCCAAGCCGAGAAGATATAGATGTAAATAAGTGGCAACCCTAAAACTGGTTTTGAGCTATCAAATAATAACAAAAGTGGGATGTTCAGTGCCAATAATAGTAGCATTGAAAGGATAACCAATTTTTGTTCATGTCTCTTTTTCATAAGAAGATACCGTTTTTTTCTAAACGGAATAGTTATTATTATTTGTTGTAAATTCGTATTAAAATGTAAAAATTTTATTTTCAACCACGTGTTGTACTTATGATTTTTTTGTTACAAATGCAAAAAGACGCAAATACAGTTTTTAGAAAATAAAAGTAAGCAAAACCTTTATCTCATAAAGATTTCTTGATATTAAAACACAATTAATTTTAAACAATTGCATTCTGATTTTAAACCTTTCTGATTTGTAGAAAACTTTTTTTTTAAAAAAATAAACAATCTCTGCAAATGAATGCAGAGATTGTCAATTCTGAAAATTAATCTAATTAATTATTTTTTTCATCATAATCGCCCATTAGGGCGTAATAGCCAAAAGTTCCTAATCCCAAAACAATTAATGGTGTGAGCACAAAGAGGATAATAATTCCGAAAACTAAGTCTTCTTGCTTTCCCGACATAAATTTTGGTAATCCAAAAGTGAAGATGCAAAAATAGGCTGCTGCTGCCGCTAATGCAATCCAAACTAATCCTAAAATTCTTTTTATTCGATTCATAGTTGTGTTTTTATACGTGAGCGTTTTTATCTTTATTTTTAATGTAAACCATTCCAACTACAAAACTGACTGCAGCAATCACAATTGGATACCAAAGTCCTTCTAAATAAAATTCGGGATGCCCCAAGTCTTTTGCATTGGTTACAAAGTAAGTTGAAATTGCTGGAAGAAGTCCTCCAAAAATTCCATTTCCTACGTGATAAGGTAATGACATTGATGTATATCTAATTTTGACAGGGAACATTTCAACTAAGAATGCTGCAATAGGACCATAAACCATGGTTACAAATATAACTTGTATGAACACTAAAAATATTAAAGACCATTCATCACTAGAATTAATCGTTACAGTTGTTTTAGTGTCTCCTTTTGGCTTTCCATCAACTATAATCGCTGTGCCGTTTTCTAAATGTACGGTTTTTATTTCCTGAAAAGTAGTTCCGTCTACATACTCTTTGTGTGTGGTATAAATAGAGTCCATAGTTTGTTTTTTGGTCTCTTTTAACTCTGCAAGAAGGGTAGTTTTTTCTACTATTTCGGTTTTATTTTTTACCGATGTTGTCTCATACATTTGTTTGTAAATGGGTCTGTATAATATAATTGCTAAAAGCATTCCACCCATCATAATGTATTTTCTACCTACTTTATCACTCAACCAACCAAAGAATACGAAAAATGGAGTTCCAAGAATTAAAGCAACTCCTAATAAAGTATCTACTTGAGATGAGTCAATTGCCATTACGGTTTTCATGAAACTCATGGCGTAAAATTGTCCGGTGTACCAAACAACACCTTGTCCCATGGTAGCTCCAAATAAAGCCAATAATACAAATTTCAAATTATAACGATTTCCAAAACTCTCTTTCAAAGGATTTGTACTCGTTTTTCCTTCACTTTTCGCTTTTGCAAAAACGGGAGATTCGTCCATGTTTTTACGTATCAAATAGGAAACTCCAACCATAATAATAGATACCCAAAAAGGAACTCTCCATCCCCATTCGTCAAATTGTTCTGGTGTAAGAATATTTCTTGTAGCCAAAATTACCATCAATGAGATAAACAAACCAACCGTTGCAGTAGTCTGAATCCAAGAAGTCCAATATCCTCGTTGTCCTACGGGAGCATGTTCAGCTACATAAGTGGCAGCTCCGCCATATTCCCCACCTAATGCAAGACCTTGTAATAAACGAAGAATTAAAACTAATAATGGCGCCATGAACCCAATAGTTTCATAACTCGGGATACAACCTATTAAGAATGTTGCACCACCCATCAAAAGTAAAGTAACCATGAAAGTGTATTTTCTTCCTATTAAATCGCCTAATCTTCCAAAGAAAAGAGCTCCAAAAGGTCTAACTACAAATCCCGCTGCAAAGGTAGCTAATGTTGATAAGAAGGCAGCAGTAGGGTTGTCTGACGGGAAAAATTTTGTTGAAATTACAACCGCTAAACTTCCAAAGATGTAGAAGTCATACCATTCTATCATTGTGCCCATTGAGGACGCGGAAATAACTTTCCAAATTCCTTTTGTTGATTTTTCTTTCATATTTTTCTTAATTTATTTGGTTTTTAATGGTTTAGTTTAAAAGGAGTAAGCGCAAGAAAGCATAGTTCTAAAATTACCAACCTCTGTTTTGTTAGCGCCAGCTGTAGCATTGTTTTTATTTATATCACCCCAAGTTGCGGCAGTATATTCTAATTCTGGTGTTACTCTAAATTTGTTTTTCTTAAAGTCAACTCTTCCAGAAGCTCTCCAAACATTGTCAACTATTCTGTTTCCGCTTGCGCCACGAATATAATTCACGAAAGTGGCGGTAGTGTTGTCATCTTTTGAACCGTTATTTTTTGTATATCCAAAGAAAAATCCGGGAGCAATTGCTTTTCCGTTACTGGCAAGATCAAGCCAAAAAGCAGTTGTTTTTGTTGGGTTATATGTTTCTATTTGACCTGCAACCGTTTTTCCGGTGTATCCACCAAGCATTACAAGGTTATTTAAATTTCCACCTGAAATTCCATAAGCTTTTACAGAAAATTGATCATTTGAATATTTTCCATATCCAAAAATAGAACTGCTAGTTGCTTTTTCGTTAGAGACTAAATTATTAGATACAGTCAATGGTTGCAATGATTTATATTCGGCGCCTAAACCAAAAATAGTATTCTTTCCTTTGTATTGAATTTGGGCATTAAGTGAAGGTAATACAGAATTTATAGATGCTGAATTTTGTGTTCCAGGACCTGGAGCTGTAAACTCTCTTTCTTTATAAGCAGTAAAAGTTAGAGACAGTTCGTTGGTTAACATTTGTTTTATTTTGGCTTGAGTAGCCCAGCCAAATGGATTAAACAGAATCCCCGTATTGAAATTTGCAACGCCCGGAAAAACTTCGGGTACAAATTGTGGATACCAAGTTTGACCGATAGTTAAGCTAGTTTTAGACCATTCTAAATTCACATAAGCATGTCTCAAGCGAAGTAGTCCAATAGTTCCGCCTTCAACATTGCCGTAAAAATCACCTTCTATTACGGAGGAGGTTTTTGCGCCCCAAACATTTGGCCCTTTCGCTTTTACACCTAATCTAGAAGTTATCGATAAGAAATTAGATTGTGGAGTGGCATTTATATCTTTTCCGTTAGCATCTAAAACAACATCTAATGGATATAAATTCAATTGACCTTCTCTGGTAACTGCTGATTTTCGACTGTCCCAAATAAAATCAGTTCTAGCGAAACCATAAACGCTTACGTCCCATTCTTTCTCAATAGCTGTTTGAACAGGAGATGTTGCTGGTGTTTGAGAATAGCCCTGATAGGAAGCCGTCCCGATTAGAAGTAATAAACATACTTTTTTCATAATAAATAGTTGGTTTGGTTTAATTAAAATGGTTAGTTTCAACGGTGCCAAATTCAGTTATTTAATTCTGAAAAAAAATTATTATATATTTTTGTGTAAACTACTATAGCTAATCTTTAAAGCGCTCCCATTTTATAAGCATAAATTTGTCTCCAAGCTCGGTTATAATCATACCTGCACCAGATAGTAATTGTTTGTTTTTTAAGTATTCCACTAGTTCTAAGTGGCTAAAAATCTTGTAAGTAGGATGGTAGTTGGCATGTGATGGTTTTTTTATATTATAAGATTTTACCCAATTGCTTACCGTTACATGTGAAACCCCTATTATTCGCTCTATTTCACGAAAACTCAATCCTTCTAAATAGAGTTGTAAAGCCTTGGTAACATAGTAATCATCTATCTTTTTACCTATTTTATTAACAGTAAAAAAATAATTACATTTCTTGCATAAGTACCTTTGTTTACTGTTGATTATGCCACTTTTTATAATGTGGTTACCTTGGCATTTTGGACAGGTTAAAATCTCCATGTATATAAATTTTGCATAAATATAGTAATTTTGCAACTATACAAAAGTGAATTGTATATTTAATTTGTTTTAAATTTATGAATGGTGCATTTTTATTAATAAAATTTTATGTTTTTATTGTTTTTCATTCATTAAAACTTTGTTTGAATAAGATGTCGGTGTAGTCATAGGTAAATAACTAAATCTCTAGCTTCTTTTTTTTTGGGATGCTATAATAAATATTAACTGGTATCAAAAGAGTTAAAAACGATGCGCTTTAGTACATTTCGCTTTTAGCTTTTAAAAAATTTAGTTTCAGAGTTATACGACTGAAAGGATATAATCTGTGGAAATTAGTTTAATCTGAGGTTTATTTTTTACTTTTTTGTGTAGTTCAATATAGCATAATTTCAGTCAGTAAAACTTAAAATAAGGGCTTTAAGTTTATAATAGTTTTTTTTATATGCTTGACAATCAGATTAATATTTATAGTATTTGATAAATTTATTGTACATTTGATTAGGACTATTTTGCTTATCAATTAATGTAAAATGTCTTAATGAGCTATGAATTATTTTAGAAAATTAAAAATGATACTATGAAAAATTTAAATGTTATTTGGGTAATGGTGATGGTTTGTTTAATGAGTATTGCACCCATGTTTGGGCAGTCGCAGGCAAAGAAAAATAAAATTATTGCTGATAGTAAGGCTGCTAAGGCTGAATTTGTTAAAACTGATGCTCTCATGGAAGGGCTTTTTGAAAATGCTTTTGGATATGTTATTTTTCCTAATGTCGGTAAAGGAGGTTTTGGTATAGGAGGAGCTGCAGGAAATGGTGTGGTTTATGAACGAGGAAAAATTATAGGAATGGCAAAACTTTCCCAGTTAAGTATCGGATTTCAAGCTGGAGGACAAGCGTATCGAGAAGTTATCTTTTTTGAATCTAAAGAAGATCTCGAACGGTTTAAAGGAAGTCAATTTGAGTTTTCTGCACAAGCTTCGGCCGTAGCTGTAAACGCTGGTGCATCAGCAAATGTAAAATATGCAGAAGGTGTTATGGTATTTACTGCACTCAAAGGCGGGCTCATGTATGAAGCATCAGTTGGAGGGCAGAAATTTAAATTTAGTGCATTATAGAAGGACTTTCTTTTAGTTTTATAAAACAAAAAACCCACTAATTTCTTAGTGGGTTTTGTGGTACCTCCAGGGATCGAACCAGGGACACATGGATTTTCAGTCCATTGCTCTACCATCTGAGCTAAGGTACCGTGCTATTGCGGGTGCAAAGATAGGATGATTTTTAATATATCCAAACCATTTTTTTAAAAAAATCAATTCGTACCTTCGCAACATCAAAAAATAAATTATGATTTTAGTTATTGATGTGGGTAATTCCAGAATTAAAGCGGCTGTTTTTGAGGGGACTATGGTTTTAGAAATTTTTGTTTTTAAGAAAATAGAACTTAAGAAAAAAATTGAAAATATTTTAAAAAAATTTCAAAATGTAACTGATTTTGTCATTTCTTCTGTAGGAGATGTCGATAAACATTCCTTTATAGCATTCGAATCAGAGGTCAATGTTAATTTTATAACTAATGCAGATTCTTTTCCTTTCCAAAATAAATATAGTACACCACAGACTTTGGGTATTGATAGGATGGTTCTTGCTGCTGGTGCTGTTTTGAAGTTTCCAAATCAGAATAGGTTGGTAATTGATGCTGGAACTTGTGTTACTTACGATTTTATTGATGATAAAAATAATTATTTGGGTGGTGCAATTGCGCCAGGACTTAGATTAAGGTATGAGTCCTTACATAATTACACTGCAAAACTGCCTTTATTGGCTTTGGAAAATCCAAAAAACATGATAGGAAACTCAACTTCAGATTCTATTCATTCGGGTGTAGTAAATGGATTAGTTTATGAGATGGATGGTTTCATAGAGGAATATAAAACACAATATTCAAATTTTATAATAATTTTAACGGGTGGAGATACAGATTTTTTGGCTAAACGATTAAAAAATACCATATTTGCCAATTCAAATTTTCTATTGGAAAGTTTGAGCCAAACATTTCAATATAAAATCAAAAATGATTAAAAAAATTATAGTAAGCGCTTGTTTGCTTTTATCATTAGTATCTTTTGCTCAAGAGGGAACTGCTTCCCCATATTCTTTTTACGGTATAGGTGATGTAAGGTTCAAAGGAACTCATGAATTTCGCTCTATGGGAGGAATTGCTATTGAGCAAGATAGTATTCACATGAATTTACAAAATCCCGCTAGTTTTGCAAGTTTGAAACTAACCACTTTTACTATAGGTGGTACATATTCTTCTACTAATTTAAAATCGGAAGCTAAGTCAGCAAAGGCTACAAGAACAACTTTAGATTATCTAGCCGTAGGTTTGCCTTTAGGTAAATTTGGAGTAGGTTTTGGATTGATACCCTATTCTTCTGTTGGTTATAAAATTAGGAATTTAGGTTCTTCTACACAAAACAATCAAAGTTTTAATGGTACCGGTGGTATGAACAAAGCATTTATAGGTGTGGGTTATAAAATAACTCCTGAACTTAGTGTTGGTGCCGATGCAAATTATAATTTTGGTAAAATTGAAACTAATAATTTTGAATATATTACAGGTATAGCCATTGGAACTCGAGAATTAAATAAGGTAGATTTATCTGGAATGAATTTTAATTTAGGAATGATGTATCAAACTAAAATTTATAACAAGATGTCTTTTTTTAGTAGTTTAAATTACTCTATAGAAAGTAACTTATTGGCTCAAAACAGTAGAAATATTGCGACTGCACTTTATAGTTCAAATTTTGATTTATCTGTTTTAGATGTTTTAGAAGATGTAAAAACAAAAGAGAAATTGAAAGTGCCAAGTAAATATGATATGGGAGTAGGTTTTGGAGAATCTAAAAAATGGTTAGTTGGAATTGGATATGCATTTCGAGGAGCGAGTTCTTTAAGTAGTAATTATAATTCTCTTAATAATGTAACATACGAAAAATATTCAAAATTTAGTATTGGAGGTTATTATATGCCTAACTATAATTCATTTTCAAATTATGCAAAAAGGATTACCTATAGAGGTGGACTTAGGTTTGAAAAAACAGGTTTAGTGATTAAAGATGAATCCATCAAGGATATGGCCGTTACGATGGGAGTTGGATTGCCATTGACTGGAACATTTTCAAATGTAAATATTGGTGCTGAATTTGGTAAAAGAGGAACTACTTCTGCAAACCTAGTAGAAGAAAATTATGCAAATGTAAGTGTGAGTTTTTCACTAAATGAGCAATGGTTTGTAAAACGAAAATTCAACTAAAAGAGAACCTACTACTTAAACTTCTTTGTAAGTTCAGCGTATGACTTTATTCAAAAAACACAATTTTAAAGGGATTGCCATAGTTTTTGCTGTGACACTCTTTTTTGGGTGCGAAAGTAATTTTAAAGAAATACAAAAAAGTAATTTTTCTGAATTTATTCCTAGTAGCGATGCGGATATTGTTAATCTAAAATATACGGATTCAGGTCGTATTACCGCTGTTTTGGTAACTTCGAAAATGTTGGATTACACTAGTGTCGACTTTCCTTTTACGGAATTTCCCAAAGGAATTGATGTTACATTATACGATAAAAAAGCAAAAAAAACCTTTATAAAATCAAATTATGCTATCTCTTACAAAGCGTCAAGCATTATTGATTTACAAGGAAAAGTTAAAATACATACCGAAGACGGTCAAATTTTAGAGACAGAACAATTGTATTTTGATCAAAAAAACGAATGGTTTTTTACCGAAAGAAGATTTAAATTTACTGATCTAAAAGGAGTCTCAAATGGACAAGGAATCGATTTTAGTAAAGATTTTAAAGTCATTAATTCTCAAAAAATAACAGGCGAAATAGAAACGAAAGATTAATTAAAATACTATGAATTACTTAAAATTTACACAATACGTTTATCTTCTTTTTGGAGCTTATTTTATATATGACGGTTTTATAAAACTAAATGATCCTGCAACAGGAAGCCCTTGGCTGAGTTTTATAATTGCTGCATTGGCTGTTTTTATGTTCTTTTTTAGAAGAAAATTTGCTAATAAATTTGATGACAGAAACAAAAAATCATAATTAATGGAGATTAGTATTATCATATTGTGTCTAATACTAAGCGCTTTTTTTTCAGGAATGGAGATAGCCTTTGACTCATCCAATAAAATATATCTTGAAATTGAAAAAAAACAAGATCATTTTCTTTCTAATATTCTTACAAAGCATACAGAAAAACCTACAAAATTCATCGTTGCCATGCTTATTGGTAATACTGTAGCTATGGTAATCTATGGTTTTTTTATGGGTGGGGTTTTGATGAGGTGGTTTGTTGCTTTTGGAAATCCACTATCAGAAGGATTAAGTTTAGTGTTGCAGATTCTCATTTCTACTATAATTATTGTTGTTACGGCAGAGTTTCTTCCTAAAGTTTTTTTTCAAATTTATGCCAATACACTAATTAAATTTTTTGCCGTTCCAGCTTATTTTTTTTATAAAATCTTCTATTTTATTGCTGCTTTTTTCATTGGGATTTCAGATTATATTTTGAGAAAATTCTTTAGAACAGAAGGCGATATAACGCCTCTTTTTTTTAGTAAAATCGAGCTCGGAGATTATATTACGGAACAAATGAGTACTGTAGAAGATAATGAATTGGTCGATTCTGAAATATTGATGTTTCAAAATGCATTAGAGTTTTCTGGAGTCAAAGCCAGAGATGTCATGACTCCTAGGACAGAAATAACAGCCATTGATCTATTAGATTCAATCGAAGAACTTAGGCGATTATTTATAGAAACAGGCTTTTCTAAAATTGTAGTATATCAAAATTCTTTTGATGATATTATTGGGTATGTCCATTCGTTTGACATGTTTAAAAAACCAAGTAGTATTAAGGAAATTGTAATTTCAGTTGAATTTGTTCCCGAAACAATATTCATCAAAGACGCTATGAATATCCTTACCAAAAAACGAAAAAGTGTAGCAGTTGTTTTAGATGAATATGGAGGGACATCTGGTATTATTACTATTGAAGATATAGTGGAAGAACTTTTTGGCGAAATTCAAGATGAACACGATTCAGACGAAGAATTGATCGAAAATGAACTCGGAGACGGTGTTTTTTTATTTTCAGCTCGTTTAGATGTTGAATATTTGAATGAAACCTATAAACTTCAAATTCCAGAAGAAGATTCTTACGGTACACTTGGTGGCTTTATTGTTGATTTTACAAAAGAGATTCCGCAAAAAGGAGCTGTAATTTCAATAGGAATCTATCATTTTATAATTGAAGAGGCTACAAATAAGAAAATAGAATTGGTTAAAATGACCGTGCAAGAGTGAT
>CBDUEE010000100.1:0-9887 GCA_965366105.1 uncultured Flavobacterium sp.
CTAAGTACTCTTGAGTCTTTAATTCTAAGATTATCAAATCATTTACAATTATGTCGGCAAAATAATCTCCGACTTCAATTTCTTTGTAATAAACTTTAATTTTTTTTTGAGCTTCGACCTTAAAACCGTTTACTTTAAGTTCGTAATACATTGCATTTTGATACACTCTCTCAAGAAAACCATATCCTAATTCATTATAAACTTCGTAGAATATTTTTATGATTGACTTTGTTAATTCTTGATGTAAAATACTACTCATAAAAAATTGTTTCAGTGTAAATCTGTTAAAACCGGCGTTATCTGCGTTCTAATTCTATAAAAACAAAAGACATTAAGTGTAAACCTAATGTCTTTCATTAATTTAAGAAAACTTAAGTTTATTTTTTAATCAACCCTAAATCTACTAAACGTTCATATAAGTAAGCGCCTGCAGTAATGTCTTCAAATTTCTTTGGGTTTTCTTCATCAATACAATTTTCCAAACAATCCAATTTCATATCACTAACGGGGTGCATAAAAAACGGGATAGAATAGCGAGAGGTTCCCCATAATTCTCTTGGTGGGTTGACCACTTGATGAATGGTAGATTTTAATTTGTTGTTCGTATGACGAGACAACATATCACCCACATTAATCACCAATTCATCCGGTTCTGCAATTGCGTCAATCCATTCGCCTTCATGCGTTTGTACTTGCAAACCTTTTCCTTGAGCACCCATTAATAGCGTTATCAAGTTGATATCTCCATGAGCTGCTGCGCGAATGGCATTTGCAGGCTCTGATGTGATAGGAGGATAGTGAATTGGTCTTAGAATTGAATTTCCATCTTTGGCAAAATTGTCAAAATAGAATTCATCTAAGCCTAAATGCAATGCCAAAGCTCTTAATACATAAACACCTGTTTTTTCAAGCATTTGGTAGGCTTCTTTTCCTACTACATTAAAACGAGGCAATTCTTTCACTTCGACATTTTCTGGATATTCTGAGGCGTATTTAGAGCCCTCAGATACATACTGTCCAAAATGCCAAAACTCTTTTAAATCGCCTTCTTTTCGGCCTTTAGCATGTTCAGTCCCAAAGGAAACATACCCTCTTTGGCCTCCAATTCCAGGAATTTCATAACTGTGTTTTGTTTCTAACGGTAAAGCGAAAAAATTCCTAATTTCACCATACAATTCATCAACCAATTGGTCGTTTAAAAAATGCCCTTTGAGTGCTACGAAGCCAATGTCTTCAAAAGCACTTCCGATTTCATTTACAAATTTTTGTTTACGTTTCGGTTCATCCGAAAGGAAATCACGCAAGTCAACACTAGGAATGTTTTGCATATTTATTTTATTTAATAAATTACAAGAGCTAAATCTTGTAACTACAAATATAAAGAATAATTTTAATTCCTAATTTTAAAACGAAGTATTAAAATAAAAATTTATAACAAATTATATCAAAACTGTTATATTTTTTTATCTTTGATCCATACCAAAAAAAGCGAAAAAATGACCTTTGATAGAAAAAATCTTACTGATAACCAATTATTAGATTTATATAAAAGAAAAAATGTTGATTCTAATCCGTCAAGGAAAAGTGTCTAAATGGTTTTCAGGAATTGGTCAAGAAGCAATTTCTGTAGGTGTAACAGCAGTTTTAGACAACGATGAATATATTTTGCCAATGCACAGGAATTTAGGTGTATTTACCGGAAGGGATATTCCTTTATACCGACTTTTTTCGCAATGGCAAGGTAAAGCAAATGGATTTACCAAAGGTCGCGATCGTAGTTTTCACTTTGGCACCCAACAATATAAGATTATTGGTATGATTTCGCATTTAGGACCTCAATTAGGAGTTGCTGACGGAATTGCATTGGCCAATAAATTAAAGAAAAATGGCAAAATAACGGCCGTTTTTACTGGTGAAGGAGCAACAAGTGAAGGAGATTTTCATGAAGCTTTAAATATTGCTTCGGTTTGGGAATTACCAGTAATGTTCGTCATAGAAAATAATGGTTACGGATTATCGACACCAACCAATGAGCAATACCGTTGTGAAAATTTGGCTGACAAAGGAATTGGTTACGGAATGGAAAGTCATATTGTTGATGGTAATAATATTTTGGAAGTATTTAATTTATTATCCGAATTAAAAGCTTCTATGATCGAAAGACCTCGTCCGGTTTTGTTAGAGTTTAAAACTTTTAGAATGCGTGGTCATGAAGAGGCGAGTGGTACTAAATATGTTCCTCAAGAATTAATGGATTTATGGGCGATTAAAGATCCTGTAGATAATTACAGAAAATTTTTAGTAGAAAATGGTATTCTTTCAGAAGAATTTGATTCCGCTTTAAAAACTGAAATTAAAAAAGAAATTGACGAAGCTTTAGCAATTGCTAATGCCGAACCAGAGATTGAAGCTACTTATAGTGGAGAATTAGATGATGTCTATAAACCCTATCAACATGAGGTATTTGAGCCTTCAGAAGAGAAAGAAAATATCCGCTTTATAGATGCTATATCTGCTAGTTTACGGGAATCTATGGAACGTCATCCAGAATCCGTAATTATGGGTCAAGATATAGCTGATTACGGTGGCGCCTTTAAAATTACAGATGGTTTTATGGCACAATTTGGCAAAGAAAGAGTGCGTAATACCCCAATTTGCGAAAGTGCAATTGTCTCTGCTGGAATGGGATTATCTATTAATGGATATAAAGCAATTGTAGAAATGCAGTTTGCTGATTTTGTTTCAACGGGTTTTAATCCAATCGTAAATTTATTAGCAAAATCACATTACCGTTGGTTAGAGAAAGCAGATGTTGTAGTTCGTATGCCTTGCGGTGGAGGAACTCAAGCAGGACCTTTTCATTCCCAAACTAATGAAGCTTGGTTTACAAAAACGCCTGGTCTAAAAGTGGTATATCCTGCATTTCCTTATGATGCGAAAGGATTATTGAATACCTCTATTAACGATCCTAATCCTGTATTGTTTTTTGAACACAAACAATTATACAGAAGCATACACCAAGAGGTACCAAAAGAGTATTATACCATTCCTCTAGGAAAAGCTGCTTTATTGAAAGAAGGAAATGAGGTAACTATTATTTCGTTTGGTGCTGCAGTACATTGGGCATTGGATACTTTATCTAAAAACACAACTATTTCTGCAGATTTGCTAGATTTAAGAACGTTGCAACCCCTAGACACCGAAGCAATTTACGCATCAGTAAAAAAGACAGGAAGAGTAATCATTTATCAGGAAGACAGTATGTTTGGAGGATTAGCTAGTGATATATCAGCCTTGATAATGGAAAACTGCTTCAAATATTTGGACGCTCCTGTAAAACGTGTGGCTAGTTTAGATAGTCCAATTCCTTTTACAAAAGCATTAGAAGATCAATATTTACCAAAAGGAAGATTTGAAAAAGAATTGATGGAGTTATTAGCGTATTAATAAATATAATTTGAAGCCGTAACAATTGTTTCGGCTTTTTTTATTTTATAAAATATACAAGCAAAAGCAAAAAAACACTTTGAGGATAGACAATTGTATTCTATAAAATAATTTCACAGCATTCTAATTCTTGAGTTATAAAGTTTATTTTTGTCTAAAAAGAATCAAATATGAAAAAACAGTTAAGTATTATTTTTTTGTCATTTCTTCTATTTAATGGAACAAATGCACAAGGTCTTTTACAGCAAAGAGAAAATTTATTTACACGACAAGATTCTTTGCGAGGAAGTATTACTAAAGAAAGAGCATGGTGGGATGTGAAAAATTATCATCTTGACATTATAGTAAATCCTTCGGACAGCACCATTACTGGTTCTAATACTATAGGATATAAAATTTTGCAAGAGTACAACGTGATGCAAGTTGATTTACAAACTCCTATGGAAATTTACAAGGTTATTCAGGATGGAAAACAATTAAAATACAAAAGAGAAGGTAACGCTTTCTTTATTGAATTGATCGCTCCACAAAAAATTGGTACAACAAAAGAACTCACAATCTTTTATGGAGGAAAGCCAAAAGTAGCTGTTAATCCGCCATGGGACGGAGGAATTACATGGAGAAAAGACAGTAATGGTAAATCATTTATTGGTTCTTCTTGTCAAGGATTAGGAGCAAGTGTTTGGTGGCCAAATAAAGATCACATGTATGACGAAGTTGATAATATGTTGATTAGTATAAATGCTCCAAAAAATTTGATGGCTGTATCCAATGGTCGTTTGCAAAGTGTAAAACAACTCAAAGACGGAACCAAAACATACAATTGGTATGTATCAAATCCAATAAATAATTATGGTGTAACTTTAAATATTGGGGACTACGTTTCGTTTTCAGAGAAATTCAAAGGAGAAAAAGGAGATTTAGATTGCACCTATTACGTGCTAAAAGATAATTTGGCTAAAGCCAAAAAACAATTTCAAGATGTTCCAAGAATGCTAAAAGCTTTCGAACATTGGTTTGGACCTTATCCATTTTATGAAGATAGTTATAAATTAGTAGAAGCTCCATATTTAGGCATGGAACATCAAAGTTGTGTGACGTATGGTAATGGCTTTGAAAACGGCTATCTCGGTAGAGATTTGAGCGGAACAGGATGGGGATTAAAATTTGATTTTATTATAATACATGAATCTGGACATGAATGGTTTGCTAATAATATTACCTATAAAGATATTGCAGATATGTGGATTCATGAGAGTTTTACAAACTATTCAGAGAGTCTTTTTTTAGAGTATTATTACGGAAAGGAAGCTGGATATGCTTACGTAAAAGGAGTTAGAAAAAATATAAAAAATGACATACCAATCATAGGTCATTATGATGTAAATAGTGAAGGTTCTGGAGATATGTATTACAAAGGTGCAAATATGTTGCATACGCTGCGTCAAAACGTGAATGATGACGAAAAATGGAGGACTATTTTAAGAGGCTTGAACAAAACATTTTATCATCAAACGGTTACTACTAAACAGATTGAAGATTATTTAAGTACTGCAACCGGAATTAACTTAAATACCTTTTTCAATCAATATTTAAGAGATACTAGAATTCCGACTTTAGAGTATTTTTTCAAAGAAAATAAAGTAAGTTACAGATGGGCCAATTGCGTTACTGGATTTGATATGCCTATAAGAATAACATTAAACGGTGTAGAACAAGTCATAAAGCCTAAAACACAGTGGCAAAATACAAACACTAAAACGGATAAAACGGTATTAGAAATAAATTCTAATTATTATGTAGCTAGTTTTAATATTACGGAGTAGTTTAAAAAAATCAAACCACAAAAAAAGACCAATATCTCATTGGTCTTTTTTTGTGGTTATTTTTAAAGAAATTAAAAACAGTAGCATGTATTATAAATTACTTTTCAAAAAGTTGCACTTGGCTTTTAAATCGTTCCGTAAGCATACTCATCATTCTTTTATTGACATCCGAAGTATTATTAGAATAAAAATCATATTCTTCAATGGTAAATAATCCAACAACAATTCCTCTCATTGTATTTCTAAACTTTACGTCTTTTTGTATTGCATTATCGATTACTGCTAATTTGGCTTCCGATGTCTTTGAAGAAAAATCAAGTTTATTATTTTTGATATAACTGATAAATGATGCTACGAATAAATCGTTCTGTAATTTTAAAATGGGCCGAAGCACTTCATTTTGAAAAGATTCATCAGTTGTTGATTGTGCAGTGACAGAACCAATAGTTTGTCCTCTAAATTGACTTAAAAAAGTATCGCGTGTATTCATCTTTTTTTCTTTAAAATTAAAAAGAATTAAACGGAGAACAACTCATTTTAACTATTTATAAGGAAAAATAATCTAAAACGCTAAAAAAAACACCATAACCTTTATTAATAATCGATTTCTATTCTATTCAAAATCAACATATAAGTATTAAATTTTAAGGTAAAAGAGAATCATTTTCAGTAGCTAGTTCAAAAATTTCTAAATCAAAATAACCGACAGAAGCAATAATATGATCAAATATATCCGACATTAGGTATTCATAATTTGCAAAACTTTTGTCCTCTGAGAAAGCATAAACCTCTAGAGGAACACCATGTGAGGTAGATTGTAATTGACGACAAAGCATCAACATATCTTTATTCAACCCTGGATAATTATAGAGATATTCTGTAATGTATTTTCTAAACAAACCCAAATTTGTCAAATTCCTACCATTGATTGGTAATGATTTATCAATTTTATTTGTTAGGTTATAAGCATCAATTTCCACTTTTCTAGAATCGATATAATCAGATACAAGATGAATTTTTTTTAGATTACTTAATTCTCCTTCTTCTAGAAACCGGATACTACTAGCTTTTATCAAGACGTGTCTTTTTATTCTTCGACCTTCAGAATTAAGCATGCCGCGCCAGTTCTGAAAAGAATCTGAACTCAAACTATAGGTAGGAATTGTTGTTGTTGTATTATCAAAATTTCGAACCTTTACCGTGGCTAAATTAATTTCAATTACATCACCATCAGCACCAAATCGATCCATTGTAATCCAATCCCCAATGCGAACCATATCATTGATCGAAACTTGCACGCTAGAAACAAATCCTAAAATTGTATCTCTAAATATTAAAATTATAACCGCCGAAACCGCTCCTAAAATGGTTAAAAGTTCTTTTTGATTAATATCGAATAATTTAGAGAAAATGACTGCAATTCCCACTGCCCAAAGCACTATCATAATTACCTGAATGAAACTATCAATAGGTTTGTCGCTGTATCGCGGTTTTAGTTTTAAATAATCTCTTAGTGCATTAAAAATGGTTCTAATTATCCATAAAATCAGTACAACTATATAAATTCCAACAATTTTCCCAAAAACGCCTTCCCAATATTCGTATCGGTCTAATATAATGGGAACCGATTTATAAATAAATAGAAATGGAATTAAATGTGCTATATATTTAGCCGTTTTATTAGTTACTAATAAATCATCAAACTTAGTTTCCGTTTTTTGGGCAATTAGAACCATTACCGTAACAAGAATAAGTCTAAATATTACATAAATTGCATAGGCTAGAATGCATAACATCGCAATATTTATAATTAAACTGAGATAAGAAGCAAAACCACTTCCTAGCCCCATTTTTCTAAATATTGGATATAAAAAATTAAATAATTTCTCTAAAATTTTATACATTTTTTAGGTATTTTCTTTCTACGTAAAAAGTACCCAAAGGAATAAGAGAAGCAACTTGAATAATCATAAAATTTTTAAAATCCCATCTTTGAGATTTTTTCAACAATGTGGCTAATAAAACATAACCTATAAATAGTACTCCATGACTCATTCCAATAGGGTAAAGCAATGTCTTGTAAAGTTCCAAATTGTTAGGTTTTACCAACAACATATTAGAAAATAAAACTAAGTATGAAATTCCCTCTAGAATTGCTATAACCTTAAAAATCTTGAGCATTTTGTATTTTTTTTAGTGATGACCGACAAAAATAAGTATTATCATTGATTTTTAGGGTATTGATTCCTAAAGTAATTTACTTTTGTACTCTTAAACTTTGATAATGAGCAAGCGCGATTTAAAAAAATATTTAACGGAACTGAATAAAGAACAATTGGAGGAACAAATCATCGAATTGTATGAGAAATTTAGTCCTGTAAAAGTATACTACAACTTTGTTTTTAATCCAAAGGAGGAAACGCTTTTGCAAGAATGCAAAATGAAAATTTCGTATGAATATTTTCCTGTAAAGAAATCGGGTAGAAGAAGCAAACCAAAAATGAGACGTTCAATTGCCCAGAAATACATAAAGCATTTTATCCTTTTGGGAGTTGATCCATTTGTAATTGCTGATGTAATGCTGTACAATATTGAAATTGCTCAAACTTTCTCATCAGAGAATTCAATCAAGCAAGAACTATTTTTTAAAAGTATGTTCAACTCTTTTGAACAAGCTGTTGTTTATCTAATTGCAAATGGAATTTTAGCTGATTTCAAAATACGTATAATTGCCATACACAAGCAAACTATACTGCAAAAATGGTACAATGAACCTGAATTTAATGCTATAATAGAGCGATTTGAATATTGACACAATTAGAACTAAATCATAAATAAAAATAGCTCTTATACTATTTACTAAAAATCACTTTTACTTTCATTTAAAAAATTATTGCAATCAATTTCTTATATATATTAATTACAAATTAAATTTTGTTACTCTAAAAGTTGGAAATTTTAGACTATCATAATTCAATTTTATTTAAGGAGTATGGTATTTTTTTTAATAAAAGTGACAATTAAACTGTTTTTTAGCCGTATTTTTGCAAAAATCCAATAAGAAGCAATGCCGGAAAACACCTTAGAAATTGAAATCGAAGACAAAAAAGAACTCTATGCTTACCAGAAGGGAGATATAGATTCCATCTTTGAACGTATCGATAATGGACCTCGTCAACATCATTTGTTATATCAACTCCCTACTGGTGGTGGGAAAACGGTAGTTTTCTCCGAAATCGTACGCCGTTATTTATCTAAACACGATAAAAAAGTAGTGGTATTAACACACAGAATCGAACTTTGTAAACAAACTTCAAAAATGTTGAAGGGTTTTGATGTAAAAAACAAAATCATCAACAGTAAAGTTAAAGAACTTCCAGATCAGAACGATTATTCTTGTTTTGTGGCGATGGTAGAGACTTTAAAAAACCGAATCAATGATGAAAAATTACATTTGGATAACATTGGTTTAGTAATTATCGATGAGGCGCATTACAACTCTTTTAGAAAATTATTAAGCTCTTTCAAAAACGCATTTATATTAGGAGTGACGGCAACACCGCTGAGTTCTAATGTAAAATTGCCAATGCATGAAAGCTACGATGAATTAATAGTAGGAGATACTATTAGTTCGTTAATTGATAAAGGATTTTTGGCAAAAGCCATTACTTATAGTTATGACGTTGGTTTAACATCATTAAAAGTGGGTATCAACGGAGATTACACCGTAAAATCTTCTGATGATTTATACACCAATATGGCCATGCAAGAAAAATTATTGCATGCCTACACCGAAAAATCTATTGGCAAAAAAACCTTGATTTTTAATAACGGAATTAATACCTCTTTGTATGTTTATGAAACATTTAGAGAAGCCGGTTACGAAATTCGTCACTTAGATAATACCAGCAGCACTGAGGAACGTAAAGAAATTTTACATTGGTTCAAACATACTCCAGATGCCATTTTAACGTCAGTAGGAATTCTTACTACTGGTTTTGATGAGCCAACTGTTGAAACAATTATCCTAAATAGAGCGACAAAATCATTGACATTGTATTACCAAATGATTGGTCGTGGTTCTCGAAAATTACCGCTTAAAGATAGCTTCAACGTGATCGATTTAGGGAATAACGCAGCGCGATTCGGATTGTGGAGTGAGCCTGTAAACTGGCAACACATCTTTAAATCTCCTGAGTTTTACCTAGAAAATTTACGCGATGATACGGAAATCGAATTGTATTTTAAATACAGTATGCCTCCCGATTTACGTGCAAAATTTAGTAAAACTGCTGTCGTAACTTTTGATGTCGATGAAGAACACAAACTCATCATCAAACAAAATTTACGTTCAAAGGAAGTTTTAGATAAATCACTAGAGCAACATGCCGCCATGTGTGTTGATAATACAGAAACGTTGCAGGAAGCAAAAGCTTTAGGTAAATTGCTAGAGGACGATATCGATTGTCGTATCAAGCGTTATTCAAAATGCTTGAGTCAATGTAGTAAAAATTACCGTGAATGGCTAGTGGACGATTACAAATTAAAACTAGTATTACTAACAGGTAAAAAATACCGTGAGAAAATCATGAACGAACCTGATGAAGATTAATT
>CBDUEE010000101.1:0-9777 GCA_965366105.1 uncultured Flavobacterium sp.
TGAATTGTTCCTAATTGCCATTGTCTTCCTAAAGCATCTTTGACCATGAAATCCAATTTCGGACCATAGAAAGCAGCTTCACCGTATTCAATAACTGTATTCAATCCTTTATCAGCTGCAGCGCTAATAATAGCGTTTTCTGCTTTTTCCCAATTTTCATCGGTGCCAATGTATTTTTCTCTGTTTTCTTTGTCTCTTAATGAAATCTGAGCAGTAAAATTTTCAAAACCTAAAGATCCAAATACATACAGTACAAGGTCAATTACTTTTTTAAATTCCTCGTCTAGTTGATCTGGAGTACAAAAAATATGTGCATCATCCTGCGTAAACCCTCGTACACGAGTTAAACCATGTAATTCTCCACTTTGTTCGTATCTGTAAACAGTACCAAATTCAGCATAACGTTTTGGTAAATCCTTGTATGACCACGGACGAACATTATAAATTTCGCAGTGATGCGGACAGTTCATTGGTTTTAATAAAAACTCTTCACCTTCATGCGGAGTAGTTATTGGCTGAAAACTATCAGCACCATATTTTGCATAGTGACCAGAAGTTACATACAGTTCTTTCTGACCAATGTGCGGAGTAACCACTTGCTCGTAACCTGCTTTTTTCTGTGCTTTTTTCAAGAATTGCTCCAAACGTTCTCTCAAAGCAGCTCCTTTTGGTAACCACAACGGTAAACCTTGACCTACTTTTGCTGAGAAAGCAAACAATTCAAGCTCTTTACCTAATTTTCTATGATCTCTGCGTTTTGCTTCTTCTAATAATGCTAGGTATTCCGTAAGATCTTTTTGCTTAGGGAATGAAGTTCCGTAAACGCGTGTTAATTGCTTGTTTTTCTCATCACCACGCCAGTAAGCACCAGCAACACTCATAATTTTCATCGCTTTGATAATCCCAGTATTTGGAATATGACCACCGCGACATAAATCAGTAAACGTATCATGATCGCAGAATGTAATTGTTCCGTCCTCAAGATTAGTGATTAATTCTGTTTTATAAACATTGTCTTTGTACAATTCTAAAGCTGCTGCTTTAGAAACTGGACGTAATTTAAATTCGTGTTTTCCTCTTGAAATCTCTAGAACGCGGTCTTCAATTTTTTTGAAATCAGCATCTGTAATTTTATGATCTTCAAAATCTACGTCATAATAAAATCCATTTGCAATTGCAGGTCCTAGCGTTAATTTAATTCCAGGATACATTTCTTCTAAAACTTGAGCCATTACGTGAGAAGTAGAATGCCAAAAAGCTTTCTTACCATTCTCATCATTCCAAGTGTATAATGTAAGATTTCCGTCCGTCGTCAATGGAGTAGTGGTCTCAATAGTTGTACCATTAAAAGAAGCCGAAATCACGTTTCTAGCAAATCCTTCACTTATGCTTTTCGCAACATCCATTGGAGTTACATCAGAAGCATACTCTCTAATTGACCCATCGGGTAAAGTAATCTTAATCATTTTTTAAAATTTTATGAATGCAAAGATAGATTATTAGAAAAAGACAACCAATAAATAGCCAAGGTTTGTTAGTCTAAACTTTACAAAATATAGAAGTATTGTAAAAATAGTGCGATTAAGCATGAAAAGTAGCATTTTTTTAAATAAAAGAAGCTTCTGAAATACATAAATGCAGATTTTAATTTGTAATTAAAGAAAATGATTTACAGATCAATTTTCTTTAATTCTACATAATTTCTATTCAACTTCTTTAATAAGATTCCATAAATTAATTGATAAAAAAGCCATACAACACCAATTATAAGTGCTATAAAAAACAGCATTAACAGGCATATGAAAATCATTTTTGCTCCATTGTTGTTGGCATATTCAATTTGAAACTCATTAAAAAACACCACTATTGACATAACAAATACAAGCAATATATTAAAAATAATATAATAGCGTACTGTTTTTCTGGTGTTTAAAATGCATTCCATTAATTTTTTTGTATTCGAAGTAACGGATATAGAACGGTAATTTCTATAAAATAAATACATAAAAAATAGTGCCACTCCGTAGCTAAAATAATCTAAAATACTAATTACTAGCTCCACAATTGTAGAATCGCTTATTTTTTCATTCGGCATTAAATAGCTCAGCGAATTCAAAACTATAAATTCTAAAATACTAATTATAAAAATCCACTTCACAATCGAAGATGATTTTTTATGAATCATTTTGTAAATCTCAGTTTCCGATACTTGTACAAAAGAATTATCAATCTTTTGCCAATCTTTTTTTAGTAAATCCAGCTCTTTCATATTCCTAATGGATTTAATATTTTTTTTAATTTCCCTTTTATCCTGTTCATTTTTACGCGAGCATTTACTTCGCTAATCCCTAATGTTTCTGATATTTCATGATAATCCTTGTCTTCAAGATACATAAATATCAACGCTTTCTCAATGTCATTCAGTTGGTAAACCGCTTGGTACATTAGTTTTAATTGTTCTTCCTCCTCATAATCATATTCTACATCATTCAGAAAATGTTGACGCCCTTCAAATTCTACTGTGTTTATAGAACGTTTGGTTTTTCGATACAAAGTGATCGCCGTATTCAGAGCGACTCGGTACGCCCAAGTAGAAAACTTACTGTCGCCTCTAAACTTCGGAAACGCCTTCCACAACTGAATTGTAATTTCTTGAAACAAATCCTTGTGAGCGTCGTCGTCGTTAGTATACAACCTACATATTTTGTGGATTATATTCTGATTTTCGCGCAACTGCTTTACAAAAGAATGTTCTAGATTATCACTCATACATACGTTAGTAATCCAATGATCGGTTTTGTTACAAAGGACAGTCTTTTTTTTAGGAGCACCAATTTTTAATGCTTAATAACGAGTTGTCCCGCTTTACGCTATATCCTCGCTGTTGCTGTTGCTCCGCACACCATTAGCAAGGGATGCCGCTACAATCGGGGCTAAGTGACTCCTTTTATTTTCATTAGACGTTTTAAGAAAAGTAAATTATTTAAAAAAGTTCCTCGTAATTAGTTTAAATCTACAATCAAAAATCGTTGATCTACAATCAGAAATCTATTTTTTCTCAAGGCTAGACTCGCCTCACCTTCGGAGATAAATTAAAAAAGAGGATATTACTTCGTATATTAGCCACTCTTAATTTCAGCATCTCAATATATATGAATATCCCAAATTCAACTTTACCAAGAATAGTGATTATAGGTGGCGGTTTCGCCGGAATTGCATTAGCCAAAAAACTCAAAAATAAAAAAGTACAGGTTGTGTTGTTGGACAAACACAATTATCATAATTTTCAACCTTTGATGTATCAAGTCGCAACTGGCGGACTCGAAGCAGGTTCTATTGCCTATCCAATCCGGAAAGTAATTCAGGAATATGATGATTTTTATTTTAGACTCACTAATGTAGAAGAAATTGATACCAAAAACAAAAAAGTAATCGCTGAAATTGGAGAATTAAGTTATGATTATTTGGTGATAGCAACGGGTTCTAAAACGAATTATTTTGGAAATAAAGAGATGGAACGCAATAGTATGGCGATGAAAACCATACCGCAATCGCTTAATATTCGAAGTCTGATTTTAGAGAATTTCGAACAAGCAGTTCTAACTAAAGATGTAGCAGAGCAAAACAGCCTTATTAATTTTGTTCTTGTGGGTGGTGGACCAACAGGAGTAGAACTTTCTGGAGCTCTTGCCGAAATGAAAAAAGCGATTCTACAAAAAGATTATCCCGATCTTGATATTGCCAAAATGCAAATCAATTTGATTCAGAGCGGAGACCGAATCCTAAACACCATGAGTGAAAAATCGTCAGCTGCCGCAGAAAATTTTTTAACGAATCTTGGTGTCAAAATTTGGAAAAATGTTCGTGTTACTAATTACAACGGTCGTACAATAACCACCAATTCCGATATGATTTTTGATACCGCTACCGTAATATGGACCGCAGGAGTGCAAGGAGCAATCGTTGCGGGATTAGACAGTAAATCATTGGTAGAAAAAGTAGAACGCATTCGAGTAAACGAATTCAATCAAGTGTTGGGCTACAGCGATATTTTTGCTTTGGGCGATATTGCTTCTATGGAGTCAGAAGCTTATCCGCAAGGACATCCTATGATGGCACAACCTGCTTTGCAACAAGGAAGATTATTGGGGGAAAACTTGCTTAAATTAATTCAAAACAAACCTATGAAAGCTTTCGAGTATAATGATAAAGGCTCCATGGCAACAATTGGTAGAAATAAAGCCGTAGTCGATTTGCCTCATTATCATTTTAGTGGTGTATTTGCTTGGTTTGTTTGGATGTTTGTTCACTTATTTTCACTTATCGGATTCAAAAATAAGGCAGTCGTTTTCCTAAATTGGGTTTACAATTACATCCGTTTTGATCGCGAAGGCCGACTGATCATTAGACCTTATAAAAAGAAAAGTTTTACGACTTTTATAAGTGATGAGATATAAAGGGTTTAGTTTCAAAATTCAATGGCAAAAGCAATTTCAAAAATCATTAGCAATTTCAAAAGTCAATTTCAAAAGTCCACTGTATTATTTTGTCATACTGACGAAGGAAGTATCTCTGTGACGTTATTACTGTTGTCCGAATATTAATAGTTCGATTTATTTACAATTAAGAAATACTTACGCACTTCTATAATAGCGCTCACAAACCGAATTCAAGTAATAAGTTCCAAGCGCTTAAATCTGAAGTCAAAAATCTTTAATCTGCATTCAAAAATCAAAACTCCTTCTCCTTATAATAATTGACCATCAAATTCACGAATTTACTGTAACTCTCTAAACCGTCTTGTTGCTGATTCGCTTTTAGAAATTGATCATAAAAAGCATGAAAACCTTTATCAATAATGGTGTCATACTGTTTCCAGAAAAGTTCACTTTCTTTATAATTTTTCAAAATTCCGGGGTGAACTGTTTTTAATAATTCATCATAAACTTTTTCATCTCTTGCGTACCAATTTCCCAAACAATAGCGCAAAGCATTACTATAGCCAGAATACTGAATATAATAATCTTCATTATTTACACAAGCTAGAAAACCGATAAAGTTACATTCGCTTTCGCTGGCGAAACCCATTTGGTGCGCCATTTCATGATTAGTAGTCATCGGAAAACTATACATAGGACCAAGATAATTTACTTGGGCTTCATTTGTAAAAGGATTCAAGTATCCACCAAAACCCATATAAGTTAGCGGTAAGCTGAATAATGATTTTTTGATGCTTGGATTTTTATAGTCAAAGAATGCATATTGTTTAGAAAGCATTTTATATCCATTCATACTCATTTTAAAAACCTGTTCTTGAGAATAAGGAACTACGACTTTCAAACTATCATTTTTAGTAATCAGATTATGGACAGCATTAGTTTTAGCAATAATTTTTTTGGTGAAAGCCAAAAGATCGGCATCAGAATAATCACGCTCAATTGACATTTTTTCAAAGAGAGGTTGGCGGTAATAATTGAAACCCCAAAGCAGATGAAAGCAAAAATAAAAGATAGACAGAAAACTTAAAATTGCCAGCATATTGTTTTTCCAATCTAATTTCCACGTTTTTCTTTTTGCAAATAGCCATTTAATTCCTAGAATAATAAGAACAAAATAAAGGATATCACCAATAGAAAAGGGAATGATACCTAAAATAATTCGTTCAATTTTAGAAATAATAGGATAGATTCCGTTACTATAATAATGTTCTACAACTTCAGGAAAATAAGGAATGATTTTCAAGAGTACTATTTGCAACAGTAAAAAGAAGGGAAGAATGTATTTGCGTTTCACAGTATGTTTTTTCTAAATGTAAATATAATTACAATATCAATTAGTACTGAAAAAGAATTTAAACTTTGTAACTTTGGAATCTTAAATTGTTAAACCTGAAACAAAAATAAATGAGTCAAGAAATAAGAAATCTAGAGCCAAAAGCACTTTGGAATAAATTTGCTGATTTGAATGCTGTTCCTCGCCCTTCTAAAAAAGAAGATCGCGTAATTGAATTCATGAAGAAATTCGGCGAAAGCCTTGGATTGGAAACTTTTGAAGATGAAATCCGTAACGTAATTATTCGTAAACCGGCTACGGCAGGAATGGAAAACCGCAAAGCAATTGTGCTTCAAGGACATTTAGATATGGTGCATCAAAAAAATAACGATACCGTTTTTGATTTTGACACGCAAGGAATCGATATGTATGTTGATGGGGATTGGGTTCGTGCAAGAGGAACTACTCTTGGTGCTGATAATGGTCTTGGAGTTGCGGCTATCATGGCAATTTTAGAAAGTACCGATATTCCGCATCCTGCTATCGAAGCTTTGTTTACCATTGATGAAGAAACAGGAATGACTGGAGCTCTAAATCTTAAAGGAGGCGTTTTACAAGGTCAGATTTTGTTGAACATGGATACCGAAGAAGATGATGAAATAGATATTGGTTGTGCGGGAGGAATTGATGTAACTGCTACTGCAGAATATGATGAAGAGGAAACTCCTGAAGGTGCAGTAGGCTATACCATTACGGTTAAAGGTTTGAAAGGGGGACATTCAGGAATGGATATTCACAAAGGTTTGGGAAATGCTAACAAAATTATGAACCGTTTGTTATTTGATGGTTTTGATAATTTTGGATTGCAAATTTCGGAGATAATTGGAGGTAGTTTGCGTAATGCAATTCCGCGTGAAAGTACTGCTAAAGTTAGTATTGCGGGAGTTTATGATGAAGCATTTGTTTTTGATATGCAACAAATTGTAAACGAAATAAAAACAGAATTCAAAACAACAGAACCTGATTTAGAAGTTGTTTTTGAAAAAATGGATGTTGCTCCTGCTAAAGTAATGCCGTCTATTGCACAGTTTTATTTTGTAAGATCGATGTACACCGCTCATAATGGCGTTTACAGAATGAGTGCCGATTTTGATAATCTGGTAGAAACATCAAACAATATAGCAAAAGTAGTTTTAGGCGATGGACAACTTTCTGTACAATGTCTAACACGTTCTTCTGTTGAAACCTCTAAATTCGATTTGGCTAATGCTTTGCGTTCTGCATTTGAATTGATGGGTTGCGAAGTAGAGTTTTCAGGATCATATCCTGGATGGACTCCTAATTCAGAATCAGAAATATTAGATGTTTTGGTTGGAATCTATGAAAAACAAAATAACGAAAAACCTCAGGTGGTAGCTTGTCACGCCGGTTTAGAATGTGGAATTCTAGGAACTAATTATCCAGAAATGGATATGATTTCTTTTGGTCCAACTATTCACGGTGCACATTCACCAGACGAAAGAGCTAGTATTACCTCTTCTCAGAAATTCTGGAAATTTGTTTTAGAAATTTTAGCTAATATTCCAGTAAAATAATTTTTAAGTATAAAAATAAAGCATAATTAATTTCCCTTTAGGATTTTAATTATGCTTTGTTATTTAATTTCATTTTAAAATTTAAAAATTAAGCGAAACTTACATGTTATTCGTTATTGTCGGCTAAGTTATTTTTTAGATGCTCGCTATCCCAACTGTGGTTTGTTGCGGCAACTTGCGAATAAATATCAGTCTTAAGCAGTTGTTCTTGTAAATCTACTTCCTCTTTCATTGTAATCATATAGGCCATTTTATCGTGCCTTTTTTCAGCTAATTTTTTAGTTGTAATTTCGTCGTATTTTATAAATTGTTGTCCTTGTCTTGTGGCTGAATATTTGCGATGTCCTAATGCAACTAACGCATCAACACCCATATTTACCGCACTGTATAACGTTTCTCTATAAATGTGTTTAACTTGATGATCAATGAGTTCATAGGCATCATTTCGGTTTCGAGCGCGTGTTAGGATTTTTAAATTTGGAAAATGCTTTTTTAAGGTTTCAATCACTTGCAAATTGACCGTTGGATTATCAATTGCAGCTATAAAAAGTTTTGCATTTTCACAACCCGCTGCTTTTAATAATTCTAATCGTGTAGCATCACCATAATAGACTTTAAACCCCATTTTTCTTAATAAATCAATACGCTCCGAATCGTAATCAAGAATGGTCAGTTTTACCTTATTAGCTTTTAATAAACGTCCTACAGTACTTCCAAAATGGCCAAAACCTGCAATGATAACGGGAGTAGGTTCATCTATATAATCATTTTCTTTTTTTGGTCCAGTAGCTCTTTCTCTATTTCTGGTAAATGGATAAATGAGTTTTTCATTTATTAACAACAAAAAAGGAGTCGCTACCATGCTCATGGCAATGACAGCCATTACTTGATTGGCTAGAATAGTTGGAATGATATTCAATTGCATACAGAAGCTCATGATCACAAAACCAAATTCCCCCGCTTGACTCAATCCAAAAGCAAATAGGAAATTTTGGTCGACCTTTTTTTTGTTAAATCTACTAATGAAGAATAACACGATGAATTTTACCAAAGTTAAAATGGCTCCAAAAACAAAAATAAAAATAGGATTATTGAGAATTAATTGAAAGTTTATGGAGGCGCCAACTCCTAAGAAGAAAAGTCCCAAAAGTAATCCTTTAAACGGAGCAATATCCCCTTCTAATTCGTGTCTAAATTCTGAGTTTGCCAATACGACTCCCGCCATAAAAGCACCAAGAGCAGGACTTAACCCCACTAATTGCATCGAGTATGAAACACCAACTACTAGTAACAAAGCAGAGGCAGTAAACAACTCTTGTAATCTAGTTTTTGCAATAATGTGTAATAAAGGAACAAAAACATAACGACCTGCAAAATAAATAGTGGAAATGATCCCGAGTACAATTACCGTTTGTAACCAACTAGGAAAACCCGCAATCAAGGATTGAGGTCCGTCATTGGTTACATCAATATTTACTGTTGATAAAAGAGGTAGAAAGGCTAAAATAGGGATTACGGCAATATCTTGAAATAGTAAAACTGCAAATGAGGATCTTCCTAATGAAGTGTTTAATAATCCCTTTTCTTTTAAGGTTTGCAATACAATAGCAGTAGAAGATAATGCTAAGGCTAGCGAAATAGCCAATCCTGTTTTCCAATTCCAGTCCATAAAAAAGAGGAATCCTACAAATAAAATAAGTGTTGTACCTGCTAATTGTGCAGAGCCTATTCCGAGAATGAATTTTCGCATTTTCCAAAACTTTCGAGGCTCTAGTTCTAAACCAATCAAAAATAACATCATTACCACACCAAATTCAGCAAAGTGCATAATATCTTGACCTTCTTGTCCAATAAATCCAAGTACGTAAGGTCCAATTATAATTCCAGCAAGTAAGTAGCCCAAAATTGAACTTAGGCCCAGTTTTTTTGCAATGGGTACACAAATAACAGCTGCCGCTAAATAAATAATTGCTTGTAGTAAGAAATCAGTCTCCATATTAAACTTGTATTGTGGCAAACCATTCATTAAAATAATGGTGTTGCAAAATTTCATCAGAATCCAAATCAGTTTTTTCTAAATAGTCTAGAAAATAGCCATAAACTAAACCATTTTTCGCATAATCTTCCTCTGTCATATTGTGAGTTCCATGCACTACAAAAGGAGGTAAATATAGCATATTACATACTTTTGCCGTCTGATTAAATGGTTCTAATAATTCCAGAATACTATAACGATGACTTCCTGTTTCGCAATAATTTTCTTTATCTCCGCCAGTAGTAATGACTTGAAAAATAATTTTATCCTGCAAGGCCTTTCCTTTTTTTCCATAAGCCCAATTGTATTCTAAAACCATATCAATCCACTGCTTCATTAGTGGCGGGCAACTGTACCAATACATGGGATGATGCC
>CBDUEE010000102.1:0-9764 GCA_965366105.1 uncultured Flavobacterium sp.
TCCTTGGAGTGATCGTTTATTTTGCTTTCATGCTGGTTTGGATGAGTTTGTAGAAGAACCAGAAGACGAATACGATTTAATTGTATCAAATCCTCCATTTTACACTGAAGACTACAAAACCGATAATCAACAAAGAGATTTAGCTCGTTTTGCGGATGCAATGCCTTTTGAGGATTTAATTGAAGCTGCTGCTTTATTATTGTCTGAAAATGGAATTTTCTCTGTAATAATTCCTTTTAAGGAAGAAGAAAATTTTGTGGCTTTAGCCCAAGAATACGAATTATTTCCCATTAAAATTACTCACGTAAAAGGAACTCCAACAGCTGAGATCAAGAGAAGTTTACTGGCATTTAGTCGAAAACAGACTTTAGATATACCTCTTGATGAACTTACTATCGAAACGGCTAGACACATTTATACACCAGAATATATTGAGCTAACTAAGGATTTTTATTTGAAGATGTGAGTAATAATCTGACAAAATACATCCTTTATTGCATTAATAGGGTTCTGCACTTTACAAATATTTTTATTGTAACTTAGTACTGTGGATGTTTTATTACCAAAGATTCTTTTTGAATAGACACACAATTTTATAAAAATAAAAAAAATATAACATTTGTTGAGCCTTTTGTTACATTTCTTTATGTAGATTTGTTCTATTAAAATTAGCTACCATGAAACCAGATTTATTTCAAGCCCCAGATTATTATAACCTTGACGATTTATTAACAGAAGAGCACAAATTAGTTCGTGACTCTGCGCGTGCTTGGGTTAAGAAAGAAGTATCGCCTATTATAGAAGATTTTGCGCAAAGAGCAGAATTTCCGAAACAAATTATAAAAGGTTTGGGCGAAATTGGCGGATTTGGTCCTTACATTCCAGAAGAATATGGTGGAGCTGGATTAGACCAAATTTCTTATGGTTTGATCATGCAAGAAATTGAGCGCGGGGATTCTGGTGTTCGTTCTACTTCTTCTGTACAATCTTCATTGGTCATGTATCCTATTTGGAAATACGGAAATGAAGAACAAAGAATGAAATATTTGCCCAAATTAGCTACTGGCGAATTTATGGGCTGTTTTGGATTAACAGAGCCTAATTATGGTTCTGATCCAGGAAGTATGATTACCAATTTTAAAGATATGGGTGATCATTATTTACTAAATGGTGCCAAAATGTGGATTTCTAATGCCCCTTTCGCAGATATTGCTATTGTTTGGGCTAAAAATGAAGAAGGTAGAATTCACGGTTTGATTGTAGAAAGAGGAATGGAAGGATTTTCTACTCCAGAAACACATAACAAATGGTCATTACGTGCTTCCTCAACTGGAGAGTTGATTTTTGACAACGTAAAAGTACCAAAAGAGAATTTATTACCTAACAAATCGGGATTAGGAGCGCCACTTGGTTGTCTTGATTCTGCTCGTTACGGAATTGCTTGGGGTGCTATTGGCGCTGCAATGGATTGTTATGATACCGCTTTGCGTTATGCAAAAGAAAGAATTCAGTTTGATAAGCCTATCGCTGGTACGCAATTACAACAAAAGAAATTAGCTGAAATGATTACTGAAATCACTAAAGCACAATTGCTTACTTGGAGATTAGGTGTTCTAAGAAATGAAGGAAGAGCAACAACAGCGCAAATCTCAATGGCTAAAAGAAACAATGTAGATATGGCCATTCATATCGCTCGTGAAGCGAGACAAATGTTAGGCGGAATGGGAATTACAGGAGAATACTCAATTATGCGTCACATGATGAACTTAGAGTCTGTAATTACCTATGAAGGTACACATGATATTCATTTATTAATTACAGGTATGGATATTACTGGTATTCCAGCATTCAAATAGTACTAAAATATATCGAATTTTACTAAAAGCTTCTTGGAAACAAGAAGCTTTTTATATTTTTATCAATATAACTACTCTCTTAAAAACAAAATTGTTTATTTTTAAACCAATCCTATCCTTTACTCGTAAGTAACTGTAGTGTTAATTTCAAAAAAAACAATATAATGCAAAATCAAGCTCGATTAATACTGTTCATTTTAATAGGACTATGCTTCATGAGTTGTAGCGTCGAAAATTCAGCTGTAGAAAACAAAGTCACACCCGACAATAAAACCAACACAATTGAAACTCCTTTAGAAAAAATTTCGATTGTAAAAACTCGGAAGAATCCTATACAGTATTTAGCGCTTGGTGACAGTTACACTATTGGACAAAGCGTTTGTGAAAGCTGTACTTTCCCAGCACAACTGAAAGAAGTTTTACAAAATACCAATTTAGAAAATAATTTTTCTTTAAGAATAATTGCGCAAACTGGATGGACAACCACTAGTTTAATTTCTGCAATTGATACCCAGAATTTATTACCAAATTATGATTTGGTTACCTTATTAATTGGGGTTAATAATCAGTACCAACACAAATCATTTTCTCTATACGAAAAAGAATTTCCTAAATTAGTAAACAGAAGTATTGTTCTTGCAAAAGGGGATAAAACGAAACTCATTGTAGTCTCTATTCCGGATTATGCCTATACATCTTCTGGCCTACGTTCGGGAAGTCTATCTACTATTTCATCTGAAATAGATAATTATAATGCTTTTGCTAGAAAATATTGCCAAGAAAATAGTATTCAGTTTATCAACATTACCGAAATTACTCGGAAAGGACTTATTGATAAGGAATTAGTGGCAGTAGATGGGCTACATCCATCTGAAAAAGCATATCGTTTGTTTGTAAAAACAATTGCACCAATTGCTGCGAATTTACTTAATAACTAAAAAGCGTCACATTTTCATGTGACGCTTTGTTTTTAATTTTCTGGAGCAAGTTCTAATTCAAGACCTTCTAAACTTTCGGTGATTGGAATTTGACAACCCAAGCGGCTATTTGGCTTTACGTAAAAAGCTTCTGAAAGCATGGCCTCTTCATCTTCACCCATTTCTGGTAATGCTATATCATTCAAAACATAACATTGACAAGAAGCACACATTGCCATTCCGCCACAAGTTCCCTCTACAGGAAGTTCGTATGCTTTACATAATTCCATGATATTCATAGCCATATCTGTTGGCGCTTGCAGTTCATGAACAATTCCTTCTCTATCTTTAATTTTTATTAGTACATCCATCAATCGGTTGTGAGTTATAAGTTTTGAGATTTAGTTAAATACAAATAGCTAAATATGAATTATAGAATATTTACAACAGTTTCTATTTGTGGCGCAAACTTTTTTATCGTGGTTTCCACTCCTGCTCTTAATGTCATCTGGTTTACGCTGCAACTAGTACACGCTCCTTCGAGACGCACTTTTACATGTTTTCCGTCCTCAATCGAAATCAATGTAATATCACCACCATCAGAATTCAAAAAAGGTCTGATTTCTTCCAATGCTTTTTGAACTTCTATTGTTAATTCTTCTGTTGTCATATCTTTTTAATGTGAAAATTTTGATAATGTGAAAATTAGACAATTTCTTAAAACCTGTTAACTAGTGAATTAACCAATCAACAGTATTTCTAATTTTCTAATTTTTTTTAACCGATGAACAACCTGCCATAGTTGTTATTTTTACAGCTTCAGTAGCGGGTAAATTTTCGTTTCTGCTGATTACTTCACGCACTACATTACGAGTGATTTCTTCAAAAACTGTTTCGATCAGCGAACCTGTTTGCATTGCAGCAGGACGACCATAATCTCCAGCTTCACGAATAGATTGTACGATTGGCACTTCTCCAAGGAACGGAACTTCTAAATCTTCAGCAAGATTCTTAGCACCTTCTTTTCCAAAGATATAATATTTATTTTCTGGTAATTCTTCAGGTGTGAAATAAGCCATGTTTTCAATAATCCCCAAAACAGGAACATTTATTGCGTCAGACATGAACATCGAAACTCCTTTTTTGGCATCAGCCAAAGCGACTGCTTGAGGTGTACTTACAATTACAACACCAGTGATAGGTAAAGCTTGCACAATCGAAAGGTGAATATCACCTGTTCCTGGAGGTAAATCGACTAACATAAAGTCTAATTCTCCCCAATCGGCATCAAATATCATTTGGTTTAAGGCTTTAGATGCCATAGGACCTCTCCAGATAACGGCTTGACTTGGAGATGTGAAAAATCCAATAGAAAGTATTTTTACTTCATAACTTTCAACAGGTTTCATTTTTGATTTTCCATCAATTGTCACAGAAACTGGCTTTTCATTTTCTACATCGAACATGATAGGCATCGACGGTCCGTATATATCAGCATCAAGAATTCCAACTGAGAATCCCATCTTAGCTAATGAAACTGCTAAGTTTGCTGTAACAGTAGATTTCCCTACGCCACCTTTACCAGAAGCGATTCCGATAATATTTTTTATTCCAGGAATTGCTTTCCCTTTAATCTGATTTGGATTTTCGGCAACAGCAGCTTCTACTTTAGTATTTACTTTCACTTTAGCATCTGGAGAAACTAAGTCGTGAATTGTTTTTTTAATATCTTCTTCTGCTCTTTTCTTTATGTGCATCGCTGGGGTATGTAAAACCAAGTCGACTACCACCTCATCTCCAAAAGTGATTACATTTGCTACAGCTCCACTCTCTACCATGTTTTTTCCTTCTCCAGCTACAGTAATAGTTTCTAAAGCTTTAAGGATGTCTTTTCTATCTAATTTCATTTTGAGTTTACTTTTTTCCTATGGTATTTTACACCAAAATATTATCTTTATTTAAACTGATTTCAGATTACAAAGATAGCGGATTAAGTTCTTAAAATAAAGGAATTACCTTGGATTTATTGAAGGCAGAAATGCTAGCAGTTATTCGTTTTTTAATGATAAATTTTGTCCTTAAAATTAAAAATGGATTTGTAAAATAGTATTAACGAAGAGAACAAGCAACTTCTAAATTACGAAGCAAAAAATACAAACTTATTATTCATTCGTTATAGAAATCTCAATATAAACAGTAGTTGAATTATAATTAAAAACTGCTTAAAACACTTTAAAACTGCACTTCTGGAACCCAAAAAACGGTGTTAAAATTCTGTACTTGGTTATCTACAACTATTATCCCTTCGCTCTCCAACAATTGCTGCATCAAGTTTGTTCCGTCAAAATGAAGTTTGCCAGTCAATAAGCCGTTTCTATTGACTACACGATGGGCTGGAACATCCGCTAAATTATGTGATGCATTCATTGCCCAACCTACCATTCTGGCAGAACGAGCAGTTCCTAAAGCTTTTGCAATAGCACCAAAAGAAGTTACTTTTCCATAGGGAATCTGCCTTACAACTGCATAAACTCGTTCGAAAAAATTATCATCTGCCATTATTCATGATATAAAAAAATAAATTGGAATTTTACTTACAACAATTAATTCAAGTAATACTTTATGATATTGATCAACGTAATTATTGATATTAACCCCGTTATACTTCCAATAATAGTATTCATATTGCGCATGAAATAATCTGTCTTATCTTGTACTTTTTGAAAAAAGGTAATGTAAAAATAAAAGACTAAAAAGGATCCCAATACCACTCCTGTTACAAAAACAAAAATATTCGTTAAATCAAAATAAAACAGGTCATAAGAAGCTAGTGTGACACTAATAAAAACATAATAGGGAATGGGGAAAAAATTAAGAGCAGACAGTAAAATACCCAGAAAAAAGCGAGTAGAAGTACTCTTCTTTTTAATTTTACCTTTTTTCTTTTTTGGTTTTTTAGCAATAAACAAGAAATAGATTGTCAACGCTAAAAAGATAGCAAGTCCTACTTCTCGCAATAAAACAATTACATCTGGATGCCCTTTAATAAATTGAGCAAAAAATATTGCGAGTGTCGACTGAAAGAAAATTACCAATACCGCTCCTAAAACAAACCAATAAGCACTTCTTTTTCCTTCCTTAAGATTCACTTTAGCCGCAGTCATGTTGATTAATCCCGGAGGTGTAATCCCTATAATAGCAGTAACAAAACCCAAAAACAAAGAAGTGATTAAATTCATAGTCAAAATGCGAGTGTCAAAGAAAGATGTTTTTTCTCAAAAATAAACTATTCTTTAATTTTGAATCGAATATACGTAATTGCTTTGTTAACTTCCAAATATTGTTTTTCGTAAAAAGTTTGAAAAGCGGTAACTTCCTCTGGACTTCCCTCATTTACATATACATTGTGATTCGCATACAAAACTTCGTGACCTTCACCATGCAACAACCCTAAAGTGTAGCCATGCATGAACTCACTATCCGTTTTTAAGTTGACAACACCATCTTTTTTAAGTATTTTTTTATACAATTGTAAAAACTCTGAATTAGTCATTCTGTGTTTTGTACGTTTGTATTTTATTTGCGGATCTGGAAAAGTAATCCAAATTTCATCTACTTCATTTTCAGCAAAAATATGGTTTATTAATTCGATTTGAGTTCGAATAAAAGCCACATTATACAAACCTGTTTCTACAGCTGTTTTGGCACCACGCCAAAAACGCGCTCCTTTGATATCAATTCCTACAAAATTTTTATTAGGATATCTTTCGGCAAGACCTACAGAATACTCGCCTTTTCCACAGCCTAATTCTAGCACCAATGGATTATCATTTTTAAAGAAATCTGAGTTCCACTTTCCTCTAAGCGGAAATAAATCTCCCACTACTTCCTCTCTTGTAGGTTGAAAAACATTGTTGAATGTCTCGTTTTCTTTGAATCGCTTTAATTTATTTTTGCTTCCCACTTTTTTAAAATATTTCGGCAAAATTAAGGAATTATATAAGACCGAACGATTCGTAAGCAAAAATTTAATCAGTACACTAAAATATTAGCTTTTCTATTCGTAATTGATAAGCATAACTGTATTATTGAGTAACTTTTAATGTAAATTAAGATTAAATAACTCTATTCTTTATTTTTCAAATCTTCAATTAGTTTTATTTCTATATCTTCTTTGAGTTTAATAACATCTCGGCTCGTACTATTAGGAATAGTCATAGATAAAACATACTGCTTAATTTTCCATTTATCCCCTATTTTTACTAACACTCCAGAACCGCGACAAATTTTCATTTGGGTATTTAGCAATTCATCAAACCAAGCTGTTTTTCCTGAGTTATCGAGAAACACATGACGTTCTAAAGTTGTAAAACTCCATGCTTTCCCTTTATCAAAATAAGGTTTAGCGTAGGCTTGAAAGGCTGTTTTATTCCAATACTCAGTCGCATCTGTACCAATAAAAACAGCATCTTCTGCCATTAAACCAAAATACACATCATAATTAGCTGCAGCAGCTGCCTTGTGCCAAGCAGTTATGGTTGCATTTATATTTTCTTCAGTAATTTTTTCATTTACCATCCTACTTTTGCAACTTGACAATGTCAAAACGAGAAGGACAATCACTATTTTTTTCATAATTATTTAAGTATTAGTCATGGTTTTTATTCCATCTAATTTTTATTTTCCCATCTTCGTCAACAGCTAATAAATGAAGTACTAAACCTTTATTACGCATTTCAGTCCTTTGCAATTTATCGGTGATTAATTCATCTTTGTTAGGATTTCTAAGCGGAACTGTCAAGGCTAATTTTGTTCCTCTCCCAAAAGAATATACGCCATTTACATCTAAGTTTAAAACATTAGAGGTGACTTTTAAATTATTTACATCTACTAAATCACCATTTATTTCAAATTCTCCAGACAAGTTTCTAAATATAATGTTCTTAACATCTCTAAAAGGAAAAGCAAATCTACCAATAGTAGTAATCGGTTCAAAATTGATCAACGCACCTTCGATCACACTAAATTTAGCATTGCCTAAAAGTGAGTTTGTTTGCAATTGACCTCCTGAAAGTAGCGTTCCTTTAATTGAGGCCGAAGCAGTAAGAAATCCTTTTAAATTATTAGGAGCAAAAGATTGAATCCCAAAATTGTTCAACGAAGTGAGAAATTGGGAAATATTTACTTTACTAATTTTTGCATTAGATTCAACAGTAAAATTATCTTTATTAGGAGCTAATTTTCCATCAAACGCAATCGTTCCACCTGAACTTTGTACCGAACCATTTTTTACGATTAATTGATTGTTGAATAATAAAATAGTTGCTTTAGCATCAGTTGCTTGCAATTTATTATACACCATTTTATCTGCTTTTAAATTCAGCAGCACTTGGCATTTATCAATCACGGCATATAATTCTTGCGAAAAATCATCTTTTGTATTTTTCTTTTTTGGAGCTTTTTGCCCAGAACTAGTAATTACACCTACAAATTGCTTTACATCTAGAAAAGGAGCATAAATATCCCAGTTGACAATCATTTTTTCTGGATTATCATAATAAAGCGTTAGAAAATTATCAATTTTACCTTGCATAAAAACGGCATTCCGACGCTCATTAAAATTGATTTTTTTTATAAATAGTGCTTTTTCTGTAAAGTCAAGTTGAACGTTAGTTTTTGCAAAAGTTAAATTTCGTGGTCCATAATTCAGTACTGCATTTTTAACAGTTACATTGCCTGTAAACAATGGTTTTTGTATTTTTAAATTTAAAATGTCAAATTTAAAATCTAAATTCACCTTGGCTTTACCAGCAGTAAAACGGATAAAATCTTCAGAAATAATTTTATTAAGTCGAGTAACATCAAATTCTGATTTAAAACTCCCAGCAGCAATGGTCTTTTCAAAATTAGTAATAATTCCTATTGGAATTATGAAAGGAATTGTTTTATACTTTGCGTAAAAATTAGTTAATGTAATTGTTGAATTAATATCATTGCAACCCAATCCTGGTTTGTATTGGTTTGTAAAACTCGCTTCGAAACTACAATCAGTAAAAAGACCATCTGGTATTTTAAGTTCGTTATCTTTTATTTTTGTAAAAACTTTAATTTCTGGATCTCCACTCGCATTCATATCTCCCACTATTGTACAACCTACATTAATTGGCTTTTTCAAATCAAACTGATTGATTCTATCGCTAATATTTGCACTCAATAAAGCCGAAGCATCACGCCACAAAATGTTTGTATTAATGGAAATATCAAATGGTGATTTATTTTTATCTAAACTAAAATGAGCTTTGATATCAAATAATTCTTTACCGATTGAAAGTTTATTTGTGGTCACATTTATTTGATTTTTTGTGTCTGAGAAATCTACTTTCAAAACACCTTCTACCATTTTTTCTTTTATAAAACTCCCTCTTTTGGTATTGAAAGCCATACTTTTTGCAAAAGTTTTTAGATAAAGATTGGTATGCCAGTTATCATTCTCGAAACTTATTTTACTACTTAGATCAATAATATCAAAATCAAATAACTTGTTTCCTAGTTGATTTTCTGATATAAAATGTACTTGGTTTAGAATAACTTCACTGATCGTAGAGGTAGTAGAACTTTTAGATTTAGTAATTTTAGATTTAGACTTGAAAATAGCTGTATTTACTATTCCATCTTTTCCTTTAAACAAATGTAAAGTGGCATGTTGAATTTCAATTTTTTCTATATTTATTTCATTCAAAAGTAAATCTAAGAAATCGATTCTCACTTCGATTTCTTCTGCTTTTAATAAAGTACGTTTATGCACAACCCATAAACTATCTTTGAGTTCGACTTGGCTTAAAGCCAAAGTCATATCAGGAAATCCTTTTAAAAATTTATATTTTACATCACCAATTTGAATTGTTCCAGTGATGTTATCATTGATTTTGGCATTAATTTGAGTTACAATCTTTGCTTTATTATTATTGAAATAAACTGCAAAAATTAAAGT
>CBDUEE010000103.1:0-9753 GCA_965366105.1 uncultured Flavobacterium sp.
ATATTACATCGTTTGGCCTGTCAATTAATTGAAAAACACTTAGATTTTTCGGACACTATTTTAGTTGGAATTCAACCTAGAGGTGTTTTTTTAGCAGAACGTTTAAAGGAAATCTTAGAACAAGATTACCAAACTCCAGAAATTCAATTAGGTTACCTCGACATTACTTTTTTTAGAGACGATTTTCGAAGAACCGAAAAACCATTAGAAGCAAATAAAACTAAGATTAATTTTATTGTTGAAAATAAAAAGGTCATTTTTATTGATGATGTTTTGTTTACTGGACGAAGTATAAGATCGGCTTTAACAGCTATTCAATCCTTTGGAAGACCTTCAGAAATAGAACTTTTAGTATTAATAGACAGGCGTTTCAGTCGTAATTTACCTATTCAACCGGATTATAGAGGACGACAAGTAGATGCGATAAATGACGAAAAAGTGAAAGTAAGTTGGAAAGAAAATGATGGTGAGGATGGAGTGTATTTAATTACAAGTTAGAACGTATAGAAAGGCTAACTATTAAAAACTAATAATCGTAAATAAAAATGAAAGAATTAAGCGTAAATCATTTATTAGGCATAAAATACATTAATAAGAATGATATTGACCTAATTTTTGAAACAGCCGATCATTTTAAAGAAGTCATTAATAGACCAATTAAGAAAGTGCCTTCGTTACGAGATATTACCATTGCCAATATTTTTTTCGAAAATAGTACAAGAACAAAACTTTCCTTTGAACTAGCTCAAAAGCGTTTATCGGCAGATGTTATTAGTTTTTCAGCAGCACAATCATCTGTCAAAAAAGGTGAAACATTAATCGATACGGTAAATAATATACTTTCGATGAAAGTAGACATGGTAGTGATGCGTCATGCTAATCCTGGAGCTGCCTATTTTTTATCTAAAAATGTAAAAGCAAGTATTGTAAATGCGGGAGATGGAGCTCATGAACATCCTACTCAGGCCTTATTAGACAGTTATTCGATTAGAGAAAAACTTGGTGAAGTAGGCGGTAAAAAAGTAGTTATTGTTGGAGATGTTTTACATTCAAGAGTAGCATTATCAAATATATACGCTTTGCAGATGCAAGGTGCTGAGGTGAAGGTTTGCGGACCCAAAACCCTTATACCTAGACATATTGAATCGCTAGGAGTTACTGTAGAACCTAATTTAAGAAAAGCGCTAGAATGGTGCGATGTAGCAAATATGTTGCGGGTGCAAAATGAGCGTATGGATGTCAATTATTTCCCTTCAACTAGGGAATATTCACAGCAATATGGAGTTGATAAAACACTTTTGGACTCCTTAAATAAAGAAATTATAATCATGCATCCAGGCCCTATTAATCGTGGTGTGGAAATTACGAGTGAAGTAGCAGATTCACCTCAATCGGTTATTTTAAACCAAGTTGAAAACGGTGTAGCTATTAGAATGGCAGTTATTTATCTTTTAGCTTCAAAAATTCAGTAATTAAATAGAAATCTTTGTAAATTAGCTACTAATGTAAACTGGCTGCTAATCGTCAGTCTTTGAAATTAAAAAAAATGAAAGTTGATCAAAAAGAACATACTATAACTATTAGGGATACACAAGGTGATTTCACTTCTTTTTTGATGAAGGTTACGCACCAGTATAAAACATTTGAAAATCATAATTTAATAATTGATCTCTTGCATCACAAAGAATTATCTATAAGTGATATTAAATTATTTATGCCATTATCGAAACAGCATAAAAAAGCAAAAAAATCCTTTATTATTGTTGCTTCAGACTTAGATTATAATGCAGTTTCTAGTAAATTAGCTGTAGTTCCTTCCTTATTAGAAGCACATGATATTATAGAAATGGAAGAAATTGAGAGAGATTTAGGCTTTTAGATTTAGCTTTTGGTTAGCTTTTTTAACCCTTTAATTGATTCAATCAAAATACATAATAATCTAAGGAACAAAAAATTGAAACTAACCATACTTGGTTGTTATGCAGCCACTCCACGCACTTTTACAAATCCTACCTCTCAACTTTTAGAAATTAAAAATAGACTTTTTTTAATTGATTGTGGTGAAGGTACTCAAGTACAACTACGAAAGAACAAAATTAAGTTTTCTAAGATTAATCATATCTTCATTTCGCATTTGCACGGAGATCATTTCTTTGGTCTAGTTGGTTTAGTCTCTACTTTTTCGTTGTTGAATCGAACTACTGATTTGCATATTTATGGTCCAAAGGGCATAAAGGAAATTATTATGTTACAACTTCGATTATCCAATTCCTGGACTAATTATGGTTTGTTTTTCCATGAACTTGAATCTAAAGAAAGTGAAATAATCTTTGAAGATGATAAGGTTTTGGTAAAAACGATACCTTTAAAACATCGAGTGTATACGAATGGTTTTTTATTCCAAGAAAAAATAGGGGAGAGGAAACTTAATTTAGACGCAGTTCAAAATTATGAAATTGAGTCTTGTTATTATCAAAACATTAAAAATGGTAAAGACATCACTCTGGAAGATGGAAGAATAGTAGAAAACGATAAATTAACTTTTGATCCCGCTGCTGCTAAAAGTTATGCTTTTTGTTCTGATACTGCTTATGATGAATCTATTATTCCGATCATTGAAAATACAGATGTTTTATATCATGAAACAACTTTTTTACAATCGGAAGAAGGTTTAGCTAAAAAAACACTTCATTCTACTGCCAAAGAAGCAGCAACAATTGCATTAAAATCTAATGTAAAGCAATTAATTTTAGGACACTATTCCACTAGATATGAAAGTATAGCAATGTTTAAGGAAGAAGCAGAAACTATTTTTCCAGAAGTACTTTTGGCCGATGATGGAAAATGTTTTGATTTTTAAAAATAACAATAAACTGCTTTGTAAAAATGATATTTAATGATTTGATGTTTTTAATCAGATCAATTCGAAATTCTAACATTTTAAAATAAAAATATGAACGACTTAAGTAATTATCGAAAATCGTATGATAAGAGTGAATTATTAGAATCTACCATTCCAGATGATCCGATCAATCTTTTTAACAGATGGTTTCATGAAGTAGAAGATTTTGGCGGAGATAGCGAAGTAAATGCAATGACTGTAGCTACAATTGGATTAGATGGTTTTCCAAAATCAAGAGTTGTCTTATTAAAAAAGTTTACCGAAGAAGGCTTTATTTTTTATACCAACTATAATTCAGAAAAAGGTAAGGCTATTGCTGAAAATCCTAATGTATGTCTTTCTTTTTTTTGGCATACTTTGGAGCGTCAAGTAATTATAAAAGGAATCGCTCATAGAACAGCTGCTGTTATTTCAGACAATTATTTTGAATCACGTCCGCATGGAAGCAAGTTAGGAGCTATTGTTTCAAATCAAAGTGAGGTTGTTCCTTCACGCGCTTATTTAGAAGAAAACCTAAAACAATTAGAGAATGATTATGAAGGAATAGTAATTCCTAGACCAGATCATTGGGGAGGGTTTTTAGTAACTCCTTTAGAGGTAGAGTTTTGGCAAGGAAGACCTAATAGATTGCATGATAGAATTCGATATTCTAGCCAAGAGGATTTCTCATGGAAAATTGAAAGGCTATCTTCTTAATGTAGGAAAAGTATATTGTTAATTATTTTTATAGTGTAGTTCATCGGTTTTTTTTGGTAGTTCATCGATAAAGTAGGTATGTTTGACTAAGAAAGTTAAACATATTATTTATTTATTAAAGTTTTTTGCCCCACAATCTACTTTAAACTTAAACTACTAAGATTATGAAGCTTACACTACTCCGTACGTTATTTATTGCTACCATAATGTGTACAATGAATTCTTGTTCTTCAGATAGTTCTGAAATTCAAAAGGCAGAAGTATCTGCAACTAAAATTGTTAATTACTCTTATAACCCTATAGAGTTAGAGACTATGGAGTTGATAAATGCACATAGAGTTAGATTAGGTTTAAATCGTTTAGAGAAAATTAATCACATGTCTTATAAATCAGAAGAACATGATAATTATATGATTGCTAATAATGTAGTTAATCATAATGACTTTATTGCTCGATCAGAAAATATTATGAATACTTTAGGAGCTATAGCTGTAAGTGAAAATATTGCTTATAATTATAACACTCCTCAAGCCGTTTTGAATGCTTGGTTAGCTAGTCCAAGTCACAAAGAAAATATAGAAGGTAATTTTACCCATTTTGGAATTGCCATCAAAGAGAATCCTGTAAATGGTAGAAAGTATTACACTAATATCTTTGCAAAAATTTAAGTTGATTTTTTATAATTAAAAGGCTGTCTTTCCCCCAAAAGGCAGCCTTTTATGTTTTTATTTAGTATTGTAATTACTAGAACTAAAATGTAATTATTAGCCCCCTTATTACAATGCAGTAATAATAAACTCGCTTCTTCTATTAAGTTGATGTTCTTCTTCAGTGCATTCTACATTATCCGAACATTTATTTATTAGTTGAGTTTCGCCATATCCTTTTCCAGTAAGTCTGTTTGAATTGATACCGTTTTGAATTAACCAATTAATAGTAGATTTAGCTCTTCTATTAGACAACGCTTCATTGTATTTGAAAGTCTGTCTGCTATCCGTATGAGATCGGATATCAAGTTTCATTGTAGGATTTTGTTTTAAAACATCCAATATTTTTTCTAGCTCCAATGCTGCTTCTTGCCTAATGTTTGATTGATCTAAATCAAAATAAATCATTTTTATATTAAAACATTTGCCTAAATCATCACCTATAGTAACAACGCATTTGTTATTTTCCAGTACAATTGGTAAGTATGTTTTTCCATTTACATTAGCAACGGTAATCTTATCCTCTTTGGTACTGTATTCTGGCTTTTGAGCTCTTACGTAATACGTTTTGCCACATTCAACAGAAAAAGAATAATTACCTTTATCATCTGAATTGGTTGTACTTAAATTATTAAATTGTTTGTCAAATAAAGTTATTTGGGTATCTGGAATCCCATTTTTAGTTGCATAATTAGTGATTTCACCATATAATAACTGATTACAAGCAAGTTTTCTTAATTCTAAAAATTTATAAATATCATCATAACCTTTGCCGCCATCCCTATTGGAAGTAAAAAAACCTCTTCTGGATTTGGTGTCTAATAAATAACCGAAATCGTCTTTTGAAGAATTTATATCAGCACCTAAATTCTGTACCTCACCAAAAGATCCATCTGGATTAATTGCAGCAACAAAAACATCTAAACCTCCTAAGCCAGGATGCCCATCTGAGGCAAAATAAATTTCGTTTTCGTCACTTATAAATGGGAATGTTTCTTTTCCTTCGGTATTTATGGTTTTACCCAAATTTTCGGGGATTCCATAACTATTATCGTTGTTTATTTTTACTTTAAATAAATCAGATTGCCCTATAGTTCCAGGCATATCAGAAGCAAAGAAAAGTATTTTACCATCCATACTTAGCATAGGATGCGCTGTACTATAATTATCACTATTAAAAGGAAGTTCAGTTATTGCAGTCCATTTGTTATTTTCTAAAGTGGCTTATATATTTTTATTAATGTAATTTTATTACCATCTTTTCCTTTTTTTCCATCCAAATAGTTATTTCGAGTAAAGTACATCGTTTTTCCATCTTTAGTAAAAGTAGGTGTAGACTCATTAAATTTAGAGTTTATATTTGAATCAAACTTTTTTGGTTTGCCTAGAGCCATATTTACGTCTAAAGTAGACGAGTATAAATTGGTAAAATGTTGATTAGTCCATTTATGCTTTCTTTGCCCTAAACTTCCTGTATCTCTTGCTGAGGCAAATATGATTTCATTTGGATATAATGCGGTGCCATAATCAGAATATATTGAGTTTATTCCAGCATCCTCAATTTTATATCTTCCAGAATTTGCTTTTATAGCATCTAGATAATTTTCGTTTTTCATAAAAAGAGCTATGCGGCTATCGTTTCCTGCTTTTTTATTGAATAACTCTAAAAACTTATTGGCTTTGTCATTTTGACCAATTGATCTTAAAGAATTAGCATAACGGATATAATATTCTGGTTCTAAATCATTACTATTCATTGCCAATAATTCCCCATACCATTTAGCCGCTTGTTCTAAATCTGCATTATAGTAATAAGAATTTCCTAATTTTTTAAAAAGGTCTTCTGATTTATATCCTTTTTCAGCCACCTTTTCATAGGTTTTTATCGCATCGATGTAGGCATATTTTTCATACTTTTTGTCAGCTGCAATAACCTTTCCTTTTTGGGAAAACACATTAAGTGAAAAGGCTGTTATCAGGATTATATATAGGATTATATTATTTTTCATACTGTTTGTTTTTAGAAGAATCGTGGAGTTGTAATTTTGTCGTTATTTTTGAATATTTCATATCGCAAGAATATTTCATGCGAACCAGAATTATAGTTGTTCAATTTTGTTGTTTCACGATCATAACCGTATCCTATATACAATCCATCAGAAACTTGAAACCCAACCATCGCACTCAAAGCGGCGCTCCATCTATAGGCAAGCCCAATCGTAAATTTTTCACTAAACAGGAAGTTGCCTGAAATATCGACTTGAAGAGGTGTACCAATAACTAGTTTTGAAAGAAAGGCAGGTTTAAATTTTATATCACTACTCAAATCAAATACATAGCCACCCATTAAATAGTAGTTTATTTTCTCTTTGAATATAGCGACTTCATTATCATCGTAGCGGTTTGATTCAAGAAAACTGGGGATAGAAAAACCTATATAAGCTTTATCTGAATGCAAATAAATACCAGCACCTATATTAGGAGAAAACTGATTGTCTATATTTTGCATAGATGGATCTAATGGAAAAGCATTAACAGGATTTAATTTTGTTATGTCTAAATTGAATAAATTAGCAGTTGCTTTGATACCAAAAGAAAGTTTAAAAGTCTCTGTTGCGGGTATTGTATAGGATAAATCAACAGAAAAAGTGTTTTCATTGGTAGGGCCAATTTTATCATTAATAAAGGAAACACCTAAACCCAGATTGTTACCATTTAATGGTGTATTTACCGAAGCTACATTTGTAACAGGAGCACCGTCTAATCCCACCCACTGTGTTCGATGCATTGCAAAAATGCTCATTGCGCCTCTAGATCCTGCATAAGCGGGATTGACATTAATTGTGTTATACATGTATTGTGTATATTGAGCATCTTGTTGCGCAAAACTTACAAAAGTTGTAAACATCAAAAAGATTAAAAATATTTTTGTTCTCATAGCAGATTTTTTATTATGATTAAACTATTTTCTTTAAAAGACTTGAAGATTCATTTATTATAATGGCTATATTATCAGTTCAAAAATTAGTAGTAATTCGTTTTTTTGAATCCTGAGGCTTATTTGAGAAACTTCAGGATTTAAAATTAGTTGAAGTTATTTAGTGAGGTACAGGTAGCCATTCTTTTTATTAGTTAGAATAGCACCATTTCCGTCAACCGAACTGTAATTTATAATGTAAAAATAAGTTCCCGTTGGTAAACCAGCAGACTGATTAACAGTTGTTCTTCCTCGTGAAATGCCTTCAAAGTTGTTCGTTTGGTTGTTGTAATTTCTTGTTTCAAAAACTAACACACCCCAGCGGTTGTATATTTCAACTGTGTTTTCTGGATAACAATTGGTATCATCAATATTATCAATTATAAATACATCATTTAAGCCATCTCCATTTGGAGAAAAAGCATTATGAACTACTATTGTACCACAACCCAATACTAAAGATTTATCAATTATTACAGTATCTGACGCACTTATTGCAATATTACTTGGTGTTATTGCATTTGCATTAGCAGTATTAGTAACTGTATTATTGCTTAGGTCAATTTTAGTTATTGTATATTTTTCAGTAAATTCTTGAGAACTACCTGGAGGTAAACTTGCAATAGTTGTGCTTAATCCAGTTAATGGATCGGTTACTAGTATTTGATAAAGTGTTACATTTCCAGTATTTCTCACACTTATGGAGTAAGTAATTACCTCTCCAATTAAACTATAACCTGTATCGGAGGATGTTTTAACAACTTCTAATTTAGAACTTTGTGTTAGTACAGTAATGGTACAATCTTTACAGTCAGTTTTTGTAGAAATGTTCACAGCAGGAGTAGGATCAGTTGAAGTAGCTGTTACTTTATCTCCATACATTGTTGTACCGGTAGCAGTTGCTAAGTTGTAAACCACACCTTTATCTATATCGGCTTGAGTGATGGAATACGTTCCTGTAAAAGCTGTTGCATTTGAAGTACCTATGTTTAATGTTATAGGATTACCAGACATTACTAAACCAGGTAAAGGATCACTAACAATTACATTTGTTAGGGTTACATTTCCAGTATTGGTTAGAATAAATTTATAGATTATTTTATCTCCAACATTGGTTTTTCCATCATTGTTGGTATCAACATATATACCGTCTTTTGCAATAGCAATACTTCCTTTTTGTGTTAATGGAGTTACCGTTGGAGTATCGTTGTCCATAGCAGATCCAGAGGTATCAGTCACGTAATTTCCTTTTGAATCTTTGGCTGTAGCCAAAGCAGAATTTGTTACTTTTCCTGCATCAATATCTGCTTGGGTTAGTGTATAACTTCCAATCAAAGTATTGTCAGTTGATCCAACTGTAAGAGAAGCAATCGGATTGTTTGCGATTGTTAATCCAATCATAGGATCAGTAATAGCAATATTTGTTAAAGTAACATTCCCAGTATTGGTTACAGTGAATTTATAATTAATTTTTTCACCCACTTGAGCAAAACCATCATTGTTAGTATCTACGAAAACACTAGTTTTAACAAGAGCTATACCTGATTCTGTAATTGAATAAGAGTAATTTTTAATACAACCATTTTTATCTTTAATTTCAACACTATAGGTGCCTTTTAATAAATTTATAATATCCTTATTTGTAGCTCCATTAGACCATAAATAGGTATAAGGTGATGTGCCTCCAGATACAGTTTGAGTTATATAACCCTTACTACAGCCTACGCAATTACTGTTGTCAACGGTAATAGCTGATGCTGTTAGAGCAGCATTTGGTTGATTGATTTTAATGGTCAATTCTGAAGATGAACAACCATTAGCAGCAGTTGCAATTACTCTATAGGTGCCTTGAGATAGACTTGTTAAATCTTTAGAGGTGGAGTATTCAATATTATTCTTTGTCCATAGATAAGTAAATGGACTTTTTCCTCCCATTATATCAATTTTTATTACGCCATTATTTCCACCATAACAATAAACATCTGTTTGTGAAGTAAGCGTAATAGATGGCACCGTATTATCTAATGTTGTAGTCACACTAGCAATTGCAGAACAACCGTTATCATTTTTTACTGTTACAGAGAAAACCCCAGCCGTTGTAACAGTGATTGATGGAGTTGTTTCTCCATTTGACCATAAATAGCTTGTTCCTCCACTTGCTGTTAAAACAGTATTTGGTACAGTACAACTTAAAGCCAATCCTTTAGTGTTAGTAATTGTAACTACTGGAACAGTATTATCTAATGTTGTAGTCACACTAGCAATTGCAGAACAACCGTTATCATTTTTTACTGTTACAGAGAAAACCCCAGCCGTTGTAACAGTGATTGATGGAGTTGTTTCTCCATTTGACCATAAATAGCTTGTTCCTCCACTTGCTGTTAAAACAGTATTTGGTACAGTACAACTTAAAGCAAATCCTTTAGTGTTAGTAATTACAGCTAAGGGCATTGTATTATCTAATGTTGTGG